>JABDPQ010000374.1 GCA_013042695.1 Desulfobacterales bacterium
AGCTGCAACCGCCACTTCAGCACCTTTATTTCCAGCCTTGGTACCAGATCGCTCGATTGCCTGCTCAATGGTTTCGGTCGTCAATACGCCAAATAAAACGGGGACGCCCGATTCCAGACCCACCTGGGCTGCCCCTTTGGAAACTTCATTGACAACAACATCAAAATGTGGTGTGGCACCGCGGATTACTACTCCCAGGCAGATAACTCCATCGTATTTCAGCGAATCAGCCAACTTTTTAGCTATTAACGGGATTTCAAAACAGCCGGGTACCCTGACAATATCTATATCTGACTCCTGAGCACCGGAACGAAGCAGACTGTCAAGGGCGCCTTCGAGCAATTTTTCTGAAATGAATGAATTGTACCGTGCCACAACAATACCAAATTTCTTGCCGTCTGCTTTTAGGTTCCCTTCTATATAATTTGCCATTTTCTCCGCCTCTACCTCGTTTTAGTCAATGATTATCATTTTTCTTTCACTGGGGAACAATTATTCAACTTCAATCAAGTGCCCCATGCGGTCACGTTTGCACATCAAATATTCCTTGTTATCGTCGCCTGCGATCATTTCTATGGGAATTCGATCGACAACTTCAATGCCGTAGCCTTCAATGCCGACTATCTTCTTGGGATTATTCGTCAGCATTGCCATTTTGGTGACGCCGAGATCTCGAAGGATTTGAGCCCCAAGACCATAATCTCTCAAATCCGCCTTGAAACCAAGCTTGATGTTTGCCTCGACCGTATCCACGCCTTCTTCATCCTGCAGCTTGTAAGCTTTAATTTTGTTCACCAGACCAATGCCTCGCCCTTCTTGCCGCATATACAGAACAACACCACTGCCATGCGTGTCGATCATTTTCATCGCCGCATGCAATTGCCCGCCACAATCACATCGGGCCGAACCAAAAACATCTCCCGTTAAGCATTCCGAATGAACCCTGACAAGTATTTTACTGTCAGCAACTATCTCACCCTTGACCAGAGCGATGTGCTCCATCAAATCGACATCATTTTTATAAACAATTGCCTCAAACTCACCAGCATGGTTAGTAGGTATGCGTGCCTGTGCCGCCCGGTGGACAAGAACATCCTGCCTGAGGCGATAGGCCACAAGATCGGCAATCGTAGCAATCTTAAGATCATGCTTTTCGGCAAATTTTTCAAGATCAGGCATGCGCGCCATCGTACCGTCTTCATTCATAATCTCGCAAATAACTCCAGCATTACGCATGCCTGCAAGTCGGGCAAGATCAACAGATCCTTCCGTCTGACCCGTTCTGACAAGAACACCTCCCTCTTTGGCTCGCAGCGGGAAAATATGTCCTGGGCTGATTATATCATAAGGAGTGGCATCCGGATTTACTGCAGTCTGGACAGTGTGAGCGCGGTCAGCTGCCGAGATGCCTGTTGAAACACCGGTACGGGCTTCTATACTGACGGTGAAACCGGTACCATACGGTGACTCATTATCCATTACCATCATCGGTAATTTCAACTGATCGATGATATCCGGGCTCATGGTAAGACAAATGAGTCCTCTGCCATGGGTGGCCATAAAATTAATAGCCTCTGGTGTCACAGCTTCAGCGGCCATGGTAAGATCGCCTTCATTCTCACGGTCCTCATCATCAACAAGGATGATCATTTTACCGGCCTTGATATCTTCTATCACATCATCAATCGGACTCACTGCCATAATTAACTCACATGCAATATTCTTGATTTACCCAGTTACAAATATCCGCTTTCAGCCAAAAAAGCCGAATTGATACCGGACGAGCTGCCTGCCAGTGCAGGTTTTGCAGACAATAGTTTTTCTATATACTTGCCGATAATATCTACTTCAATATTAACGACACTGCCATTTCTCAACGTACCCAAGGTTGTGACATCCATCGTGTGTGGAATAATTGAGACGGAGAAAGTTCCCCGTGAACAACTATTGACCGTCAAACTGATCCCGTCAATGGCAATGGATCCTTTCTCAACGATATAGCGATCTTGCTCCTCTGGAACACTGAAGCTCCAGACCGTAAATTCCCCTTGTTTTTTGATCCCCGAAACTCTTCCAATACAATCAATATGGCCGGATACGAGGTGCCCCCCGAGGCGATCCGAAAGACGCAATGCGCGTTCCAGGTTTACCATACCATTTGCAGCAAGCTTACCAAGTGTTGTTCTGGATAGACTTTCAGGCGACACATCTGCCATAAAGCGCTTTCCATGGATGTTATATGCCGTCAGGCAGGCGCCACTGACGGCAATTGACTCACCTTCCTGAGGTTCTGAAATTTCAAAATCGGCTTCCACTTCGAACGCCAGTCCGCCTTTTGTCGATCTGCGGCTGAGTAATTTTCCGCGCCCCTGGATAATGCCGGTAAACATATTTTTCTATTATTTGCTGCTGCTCAGTTCAGCAGCTTTATGCAGATATGACTCTGCGATTTTCTGATGTTTGAAGTTCTGGTGAATCGAGGCAGCCGTTTTGTAGGTGTCTGCCGCTTTTTCCCTGTCACCTGCGTCAAGATAAATTTCTGCGATGATATCAAGAGTCGCCACCGTCCCCTGGGGATCATTGTTCTTCTGACATGTATCCAGTATATCAAAGCAAATTTCAAGTGCCTTGCTATAATTTTTCAGACCTTTTTGCACTTCAACAAGTTGTTTTGAGAGTGCGGTAAGGCTCATGGGGTCATTGAGCTCGTCACAAATGTCCCAGGCACGCTGGTAATGATTAAGCGCTTTTTCATATTCCTTTCTCTGTAGACATGCATGTCCCAGCTGATTTAAGGCATTGGCCACACCTTCACGATTGCCTTCCTCCTCATACCCCTGGAGGGCATTGTGAAGTGATACAGCCGCAAGGGCAGCCTCGCCTCTCTCTATATACCCACGCCCCTCTTCATAATCCATCTGAGCCTGGCTCTTCTCTTGCTTTTGATCATTGACCGGTGCAGCAGGTCTGATTGCCTTGATGTTTTGAATTGGTGTACTCATTTTGCTTTATTTCCCTGTATGTTATTGATTGCCCTGGATGCTTGTTCTGCAACGGTAGTCTGAACCGGGACACCTTGTTCCCAGATAATCAATTCATCGTTATCATCATGCAGGCCCATGAGCTGCATCGTCGCCTCGGTGGCAGAAATTCGACCAAGAAGCCGTGCCATCTGCCCTCTGACAGCAGCTTCCGGGTGATTGAGAAATTGAAACATCGAAAAAAAAGGTGTTTCGCGCACCAGATCGGGCCTTTTAGCCGCAATTTCTGCCAATGCCCATACTACCTGAACCCTTGTAGAATCCTCCGCTACAAAGCCAAGCAGATGCTTGGCAAAAGCGCCAAAGATGTCAGGTCTCTGGGCGACTACCGATCCTATTGTCTCAATCATACCCCAGGGAGTCGCAGCCGAATCGGAGCAGGCCTCGAATAGCCGGTGAACCAGTTGCGATACCTGACCAGGATCTCTTGTGGCTACTCGTGAAGTAACTTTTCCGATCAGCCACGCAGTTTTCCACCTGTTTTCTTCGATCGGATCATAGAGCTGACGCTGCATGAGACGGAGGGTTTTCTTATCATCCAGGCAGAGCGCCACAAGCCTGTCCTCATCTTCCTCTTCGATCAGTTGTTTAACGAGATTCTTGGTAGCCCGTATTTTTTTTCGATCTTTTGCCGGAGCCGGTTCGACTGGTGGCGGCGCAAAGCTCCCTGCGTCTGCAGACTGCTGAACCTGTGCCTGTTTATTTTTTTTGAGACGCTCGGCAATCTCGGTCATTTCTTTATGCAGGCGAACAAAATAGAGAACGCCGCGCACAGCCCGGCCGTCTAATTGTTTCATATCGACAACCTGGTGAGTTTCCTCATCGTAATTTTCGATACGCCCTGTGAGATAGTCATCTTCCGGCATCAGCTCCCAGGCAAGGTCACCGTCATCTCCGCAGGCATGAACCAGGGTTTCAACGATGGCTGCTCCCACATTGTGACCGGTTGCATCACAGGAATAGACAGCTCCGCAGGAACACCTGCCAGCGGTGAATTCCCGCAGCTTCCTGTTCGGCAAGTCAATTGGCCGCTCGACCTTTTGTCCACAGAACGGACACCACGGCCGCTTAACAAGCTGTGACTGTTTCATGACCTTGTGTTTTCCCCTACAGGGAAAGTGACCGTCTAAACAAGTTTTTCATGAAGACGGTCAACAAAATTAGGATCCACCGAATAGCCCAATTCCTGTGCTTTTTCCATATGGTTTTTTGCTTCACCATACTGCTCACTGAAATAAAGGGCGACAGCCAAATTATTGTGGGCAAGAGCCGAATCACTGTCAATTTCCAGTCCTCTGCGGGCTGCTTCCAAGGCTCTGGAATCTTCACCTTTCATCGTCAACACCGATGTGAGGTTGATCCATACAGTGGCAAACTTATCATCAATTTTGATTGCGTTATCGTAGTGTTCCAAGGCTTTTTCAAGATCATTGTGCTGTTGAAAGATCAAGCCCAGGTTGGCATGAGCCTGGGCAGCTTTTGGATTGACAGAAAGAGCCATATTATTGAGCTCTTTTGCTTTATCGAGTAGACCTTGACCAAAGAATATCGCTCCGAGATTTATCATGCTCTCAGCAGATTGTGGGTCAAGCTCAATTGCTTTTTCCAGCAGGGCAATGGCGTCTTCCGTCCTTCCCGCTTTCATGTAAACCAGACCCAGATGATGATGGGCCATGACATTCTCCGGATGTTCAGCACACTTTTTTTCCATCTCAGCAATTACTGCCGGCAGATCCTCTTTCAACTGCTCAGTCATAATATCCCCTGTCCACGCTAAGCAACCATCTTGAGAATGGCCGCATTGAGCGCCGTATGTTTATTATTTATCTGTTTTTCCATTACTAATAACGATTTTACCAACTCGATTGCGGCTTACAATATAGACACCTGGAAACCACTTTCAAGCTTTAAATACAAACCGATACCAAAACAGCTCTTCACACTGATAACTCTGACTCAGCCGCACAAGAAACAACCAGTTCCTTTTGATAGTTTGCCAATACTTTCTTAGCCATAATAACATCCTGACTTATTTGCCAAGCAAGCTCTTTAATGCCGGGAAATTTTCGTTCATCGCGGATAAACTTAAGCAGATTCAACTTTATCGGTTTGCCATAGATATCTTTATTGAAATTGAATATATGTGTTTCTGCGAGAAGTTCCTGGCCGTTAAAGGTAGGATTGTAGCCCAGATTTAAAACGCCCCCGTAGCATTTTCCTGCACTGATGACCTGGGTCACATAGACGCCAATTCTGGGTACAAGATCTTCTTCATTTACTTGCAGATTTGCCGTTGGGTAACCAATTTCTTTGCCACCCCTTTTCTCTCCAACCTGGACAACCCCTCTTATCTGATATGGTCTGCCCAATAGGACCATGGCATCCATCATACGACCTTCATGGACAAGCTCTCTTATCTTGGAGGAGCTGACCAGCATTTCGTTTTTGGAAAAAGGTTCAACAATCGTTACCGGGAAGCCCTCGACTATACCCTGTTCTTTGAGAAATTTCGTGTCACCGCTTCTTCCCTTTCCGAACGCATAATCGTAGCCGACAACCAACTCGGACATGCCAATAGTTTTCACCAGAATGGATTTTACAAATTGCTCAGCGCTTGTCGAGGCGAAGGCGCGATCAAATGGTATGATGACCAGAATGTCAATACCTGCTTTTTCAATTTGTTCTATTTTTTGATCTATGGTGGAGATGAGTTTGATCCCGTCTGGACGAAGAACTCGTAATGGGTGGGGGTCAAAGGTAACGACAACACTGCAGCCGTTGTTTTTGCGGGCACGCTGGACGACTTCTGAAAAAAGTTTTTGGTGTCCAAGATGAACCCCGTCGAAGTTTCCAATCGTCACGCACGGTTTCTTAAATGGCTGAGTAATATTAGTAAGATTGCGAATTATTTTCATTTTTTTACATGTATATCGTTTCAATCACAATCCTTGTCGAAGAAAGTCTTGACAAATTATTGCTCAGAAAGCATTATCACCACACGATTGCCGAAGTGGCGGAATTGGTAGACGCGCTAGGTTCAGGGTCTAGTGGGGGTTTCCCCGTGGAAGTTCGAGTCTTCTCTTCGGCACCAAATATATAAAGGGCTGCGCTCATGAGATTGCAGCCCTTTTCTTGTCTGATCTTACACACTCATCCAGCTGCTGCACAGATGCATTGATATGGCTCGAAGATCCATCGGAACCCAAACTCCCCGTCCATCACAACGAATTATAAATCTGGTCAGAGGCTATAGCATGAATCATCAAAAGAGGCAAACTCCTGGTATGTCCCAATGACTGCATATGATAACACCTGCCCTTGTTCACAGACTAATAGTAAGCACTGCAAA
>JABDPQ010000378.1 GCA_013042695.1 Desulfobacterales bacterium
GTGCCAACAGGGGGTTCGAGGCAGGAATACTAGATGTTCCTTGGGCACCAAATCTCTGTGTTGCCAACAAAGTGCTTCCTGCCAGAGATAGTTCTGGTGCAGTACGCTACCTGGATACTGGTGAATTACCATTCCCAAAGGACATAAAAGAATTTCACCTCTCTAAGCTAAAAGAACGAGCTAAAAAAGAAAATACAAAAGTTGATATCGATTTAGCCATTCACGACGTGACTGATATTGCCCGATCCATCATAAATTAAAATGTGGTTCTCATTTTTATACTTGAGACTTAGTAGAAATATTTGACGAATAATTTTATCTATAGAGCATAGACCAAGTTATGCAAATTTCTACATCAGATGTACCTAGTGATTAGAAATATGATCTGATATTGAATACATAAGCGGCAGAAGAATAATTATGAAGTGAGTGGGTATTATAAAATTAAATTAGAAAAGTTTAATGAGTAGATTGTATGAAAATAAAAGATTGCACAATATTTCTAGTGGATATTCCTCTTATTGAACCATATCATTTATCCTTTTCTGATATCAATTCATTCAATACAATTATTACATTAGTTCGAGCCGAAAATAATGTGCTAGGAATTGGGGAATCAACAGCATTACCAGGATATTCTTCTGAAACTCTCGAAGATATATGGGAATTTGCAATAAAATGGGGACAACATTTTCCTGGTTCCGAAATTGAAGATATTATAGAACAAATTAAACCCTTTTGTAGAAGGGTACCCTTCTGTGTGACAACACTACTTACCCCTCTTGAAATGATAAAGTTTAATCCAGATTACTTTATCCCTGAAGGGGGTATATCTTTCAATTTGCTGGGCGCAATTAATTCGTTACAAAAGGAAAGCATTAGAGAGGAAGTTGAGATCCTGATAAAAAAAGGGTTCAAAACTTTGAAACTGAAAGTGGGCTGGGAAGTAGAAAAAGATATTGCGAGGACTCGCTATGTTCAAGATGTCATCTCAGGTAGAGCCAATTTAAGGATTGACGCAAATCAGGGTTACTCGTTTGAAGAGGCAAGAGACTATGTATACGGAATATCTAATGATAATGTAGAATTATTTGAACAACCCTTTGGTATCAATAACTGGACAGAGATGTCAAATTTACAGAAAATTTCTCCTCTCCCACTTATGCTGGATGAATCAATACATACAAGCGCTGATATCGAGAGAACGTTCAAATCAAGATGTGCCCAATACGTCAAGTTTAAATTAATGAAGGCTGGAAGCTTGGAAAGATTAAAAATGTTAATTAATCAAGCCTTGAAGTATGGTTTGAAAGTTGTTGTGGGAAACGGTGTTGCTGGCGAAATCGGGTGTGTACAAGAAGCTTTGATATCACAAAAACTAATCAATACTGCTGGGGAGATGAACGGTTTTGCTCGACAAAGAGAAAATATGTTTAGTAATGATATCATTTTAAAAAATGGACGTATGTCAGTCCCAAATGGTTATTTTGACAACTTAAACTATGATCGAATGGAACAATATGTAAAGGAGAAGATACGTTGGGATTAGAAGATGAATGGCTCATTACCTATTATTGTAAACGAAGAAAAAGTACCCAGCCTCTAATGCATCCGGATGATTCTTTTCGCTACAAGAGGGATAATTATTTTCATATATCACCTGGTCATTAAGAATAATGAGATAAAGGTGGCCCCTTAAGCGGCTAAACCAATAACAGGTTTCTTTTTAGACCAACGACAATCATTTAAACCTATCGCTACATATCACGAGGGTTAATTGTCGATAAATGGGTTAAGGGCTCTTAGATTATTCAAATAAGTGGAGAATAGTATGCCATTAGTTAATATATCAATTTTAAGAGGAAAATCACCGGAATACATAAAATCAATTGCTGATGGAGTTAACTTAGCTGTACTTAAATGCTTTAATTTCCCATCTGATGATCGTTATCAAATTATACATGAACACGAGATTCATTGTCTAGAAATGCAGGAAAGGGTTCACGACCGGGTTATGATGCATGTTATAATTCGCAAAGGGCATTCTGACAAAGCAAAGCAGTCATTTTATAAAGAGGTTACTAGAAATCTTTCATCTGATCCAGGTATTGACCCTGCCAACATTTTAATTGCTATGACAGAAAACCACGATAGCGATTGGTCTTTTCGTGATGGTTTGGCTCAGTTCATAATTTAGCCTAGATTAGTAGAGAAAATTGTTCAGTCAATTTGTTTTATAGATTTTTTGCTATGTCGCAACAAGATAGTAATTCATTCATTATGAAATTTAATAACTATACAAATAACCATGAACTTGCGGCGGTTGAATTAGAACTCCGAGAACGAATTAAAAAAGAAGAGTTTGAACACATTCAAGAAAACAAACATTCGGACAGTCTGTGGGGGCATTCTGAGCGTGTGGCATTGACTGCAGAACGACTTGGCTTGGGCGAAGGTCTAGATCTTACAGCCTGCAGGTTGGCTGGTCTTTTTCACGATGCAGGAAAGTTCGGCGGAGGTGGCTACCATAAGGGGGATAAACCAGAGGAAGAAAGGTCTGTTTCAGTTTTTCGAAAAATCACCAGAGGCAAAGGGTTCGCAACCAATCTGATCGACCAAGTGGAAGAATCAATTCTCCAGCTTTATAGGCAAGATCCAGATCAGACACTTCTAACCAAAGTACTTTTCGATGCAGATAATCTTGATAAACTCGGCCTCCTCGGTATCGCCAATTATTTTGTTAAAGCAGGGCTTCGTGGCGGCGGCTTATCTGCATCTGTACTTTACAAGGTAACTGTAGAGTTAACCTACGCCCGGCATGCCCCAACGTGCCTTACCACAAAAACAGGGCGAGAAATTGCCCGAAAACGGGCTCCCAAAACCATCGCCTTTTTTCAACAATTGCTGGATTCGCTTCGAGAAGATGGGTTATTTGACTTTCGCGTAAAGGAAGTGAATTTTAATAATCTTTTATTGGATGTTGTGACACCTGCTTCATGCAATTGTGGTGAACAATTTTCTTTAAAAATCAAAGAGGTTCCAGGTATTAAATGCTCTGAAATTCATCTGGCACATATCTGCCAGTCTTGCCAATCTAGCCATGAGCTTCGTTTCTGCCGTCCTAGGATTATCGTATAGATTGATCTTTGAATAATATAAAAGCAAATATGACAAATCAGAGACCTGCAGTATAACGCTACTAGTAAAATTGACATTCAATAAATATTGGAGATATCTATGATTGACTTGGACAAGCAACAAATTGAAATTGCAAGGAATAATGAATTAGCAACGAATAATGCTGAGAGGTTATCCCATAAAATTATAATAGATGGAAAACTAGTGTCCGCAATATCAGAGGAAACTATTCCGGTTATCAATCCTTCGAATGGTGGCTTGATAGGACAAGCTCCTCGATGTAGATCAAAAGATGTAGATAGGGCTGTTAAGTCATCCGAAAAAGCATTTTTGTATTGGAAAAAAATTCCTGCTCGAGAAAGAGGAAAAATAATGATGCAAGCGGCAAACCGCCTAGAGAAGCGAAGGAGAGAAATTGAAACTCTTTTGTCGTTAGATACGGGGAATGCTATACGAACCCAGGCAATTCCTGAAACTTCTTCTGCAATAGAGCTTTTTTATATGTTTGCTGGTCTTGCCGGTGAGCTGAAAGGTGAAAACTTTCCTCCCAATATGGAACATGTTTTACATTATACAACAAGGGATCCTATAGGTATCGTTGGAGCAATTATTCCTTGGAATGCACCATTGTTTTTAATGGTCGCAAAAATTGCTCCTGCAATAGTGGCTGGTAATACCGTTGTCTTAAAAACTGCAGAGCAAGCCCCTTTGTGTGTGTTGTTATTTTCTGAAATCTTGCAAGAAGAGCTACCTCCTGGTGTGTTAAATGTTATCTCAGGGTATGGAGAAGAAGCAGGTGAACCTCTTGTGGTACATCCTAAAGTAAGAAAAATCACATTCACTGGGTCGTATGAGGTCGGTAAAGAAATAATGATTAAAGCAGCCTCTAAATTATGTCCCGTCACTTTAGAGCTTGGAGGGAAAAATCCAAACATTATTCTCAGTGATGCTGACTTAGACATTGCTATTCCCGGAGTAATTGAAGGCATGCGTTACACCCGTCAAGGACAAGCGTGCACAGCAGGTTCCCGAATTTATATTCATGATAAAATCTACGACAAAGTAATTGACGGAGTGGTGAAAAGATTAAGTGAATTAAGAATGGGGGATGCTCTTGATGAACTATCTGATATTGGAGCTATTATTTCTGAAAAACAACTAAAAAGAACGCTTCATTATATGGATTTAGCCGTACAATCGCCATCAGTTAAAGTTTTACATGGAGGACATCGACCTGCTGATCCTATGCTAAGAAATGGTTTCTTCTATGAACCAACATTGATTGAGGGGTTACCTATAGAATCTCCAGTATGTCAGGAAGAAATTTTTGGTCCTGTTGCTTGTGCTTTTTCTTTTAATGACTTTGATACAATGATGCAAAGCGCAAACAATACACCTTTTGGGCTGTCTGCAACTTTATGGACAGAAAATTTATCTAGAGCGTTACAATTTGTTGAGGAAATTGACGCTGGATTTGTTCAGGTTAATCAGTGTGTAGCCCCAAGAGCGAATGTTTCATACGGTGGTTTGAAAATGAGTGGCTTAGGAAAAGAATATGCCATAGACAGTATGATAAATCATTTTACTCAAAGCAAAACGATCTTAATCAACAGGGGGAAATCAGCTCATAATCATAACTGTTAGCCATAACGCTGTTAAGGTGCTTACTTCAGGAAATCAATTTTTATTCGCTGGTACACTGCTTCGGCGAATCGCCGGTGCTGTTCGGCATCCCAATGAACTCCGTCTATTGTGCTACTGGTCACCACCTCCCCTGCATCCACGAACTGACAGCTGAGCAACTGGGTTATCATATTAATCTGATGAGAGAGATCTTTTGATTTGAGCGGAGCGTCACCATAAATACCAGCCAATAGGTTGAGTTTTCCAATGGGTGGGGGAGCGACAACCAGGAGTTTCGGGGCTTTGCCTTGACGGCCTGCTGCGCTGTTTCTGACAACCCGAATCAAACTTTTTATCCCTTGGGCAACTTCCGCTGCACTCAATCCGAAATGTGACTTCAGACATGACTTTCGGAGATAAATCGTCTAATCGCCCTGAAAACGGCTAACAGCAAGCATCTCAGCAACCTCTCCATGTAGCCCCTACCAGCTATTCTCCCAGAAACCCGCTGAAGCCATCAAAAATATTGAGAGAATGCAGTTTTTTTTGACTTTATAGAACCTATGTATAATACTGCTCGCATGCCTCATTTATACAAAAAGAAGGCCCAAGGTAGGACCTATTGGTATCTGCGGGAAACTGCCCGCGAAGGGCGAAAGGTGCGCGTTAAGTGGCAGAAATACCTCGGCACACCAGAGACCCTCCTGGCAAAACTCGAAAAGGCTGAAACTGACAGGAAGCCATTAAAGATTCGCTCTGAAGAGTTCGGCTCGATTTTCATGGCCAACGAACTTGAGAAGGTGATCGACACGATTGGCATCGTCGATTCAATCGTGCCAGGAAACAAACGTGAAAAGGGCCCATCCGTTGGTGAATATTTTTTCTACGCCTGGGTGAACCGCCTCATCGAACCGAAAAGTAAAAATATGATCGGTACCTGGTTCAGCCGCACGGCAATCGATACCCTGCGGCGGGTAAATACCCAAGAGCTCACCTCAAAAAGATACTGGGATAAGTGGGATCGTGTGTCTCGAGAACAGATCGAGGCGATCGGCAAAGCCTTTTTTGAGCGCGTTTGGAAGGTGCGCAAGAGGGAGCCGGAGTGCGTGCTGTTCGAGACAACGAATTACTACAGCTATATGGCATCGGAAACGGAATCAGAGCTCTTCGAGCGAGGTTACAGCAAGGACGGGAAACACCATCTCAGGCAGGTTGGCCTGGCTTTGCTTGTCGATACCGGCAGCCGTCTGCCGTTGTTCTATCGGGAGTATTCTGGTAATGAACACGACTCCCAGCTCTTCAACCAGATCATTGATGAGATGTTCGGTGCGCTCTGTGGGTTCAACAGTACCAAGCAACGACTGACCGTCGTTTTTGACCGGGGCATGAACAGCGAGGATAACGTTGCCTTCATTGATGATCACCGGCGCATTCACTTTATCACAACTTACTCGACGTACTTTGCAGAGGATCTTGCAGCTATGGACCTGAAGCACTTTTCGCCCCTTACCATCCGGCATAATGACGAGCTCATGGCCCACGGTAACAGAGTGGACTGCATGCTCGGGTACCGCACCACACTTGAGCTCTGGGGAAAGCAGCGTACTGTCGTTGTGAGTTTTAACCCGAAGACACAGCGCAAGAAACGCTATCGAATGGAACAGAAGCTTGAACGAATCCGTCAGGCATTGCTCACGTTCCGGCGGAACTACCGGGAAAAGCGCCCACATTGGCGGAACTTCGAGGCAATAGTACAGCGCTATCATCGCCTCTGCGAGCAGCTGCATATTGGCGCTCAATACTATCGAATCCAGCAGAGCAGTGATGGTACCGAGTTATCCTTCCGTAAGGATGTCTATCAGATAGCAAAGGCAGAGGTATTGTTCGGCAAGAATATTATTGTCACCGACAACACGGACTGGACGACGGACGACATTGTTCAGGCCTCCTTGGACCGTTGGCGTGTGGAGAAAGCCTTCCGTGATACCAAGTCGAAGCAGCATATCAGTACCCATCCCATGTTCCACTGGACAGACAGCAAGATCCGCTGCCATCTGCTCACCTGCATTATCGCACTGACCATGCGGCGCCTGCTGGAATTGCAGGTGGAGCCTGTTATCGATCAAATTTCTGCTGAAAGGATAATCGAAGAGATGCGTGCTCTGCGCTCGTTGGTGATATGGTATCCGGGAAGCAAGAAACCGCGCCAGCAACTTGAAGAACCCACGTCATTACAGAATGACGTGCTCAAAGCGTTTGGGTATGGAGTTGACGACAGTTGGGTCCTACAGCCACTGAGTGCGTAACGTAACGTTATTAAAAGATTTTAAAGACCTCTTTTGTTTTATCTCCGAAAGTCATGTTAGAGGCTATTCTTGGCAATGTTTACTAATTAATCAAATCTGAAAATTTACACTGTTCCTGTACACCCAAATTTGGTACTACCGCAAAGTTTCTAGGAAAAGAGATCCACACGGGATCAGACGGTACTTTACCTTATCTGTACATCTCTTAACCGAATGTGTGCCTACCATTGCTTGATATGCCTACTGAGAATTTTCAGACCCTGTAATACATTCTTAATAGCTACTCCCCTCCAACCACTGATGCAGTCTTGGCGGTCATCTTTACTTTATTTTGATATTCTGAAACAGGGCGCTTCATTCGTCATCATAATCATAAGGAGGTCTATTATGAAAGTATCGCACGCAGTAGATCATCACATGGAATATCATAGAGCAAATTCCAAAAAAAAATACCGTCAAGACTTGCGAGTTTGTTCTCTCTCGTTTTGCTGCTCACTTTAGCAAGCGTGATTTAGTCAGCATCAACCATGAAGAGATCCTCTCATTTCTGGTCTCACTGACTCGTGATAATAATCAATCGACTAAAAGAAATCGCTATTCTGTGTTGACGTCGTTTTACAACTTCACGATTAATACCGTGCTTCCTGATCTACCCAATCCCTGCAACACAGCAATCATCAAAAAAGTATTCAGGAGACCACAGCCTATTCAGTGGCAAATAGTTGATAAGGAGATCGTTGATGAAATTATTTTCCGGAAAATGAACATCCGGAATAGACTCATGCTCGAACATATGGCAAGAGGGGGCATGAGGATTGGCAAGGTACTCAAATTAAGGCCATGTTATATCCAATAGAGAAAACTGATTATCCAAAACCCAAAAAGTGGAAGATCAAGCGAGGTTGTCTTCATTCCAAGGAGACTATTGAAGAGGCTGAATCATTATGTTCAAGAAAATGATGTCTGCATCAAAGACCGCATTTTCTCATTGTCATATGTGGCTGCATGGACGATGGTCAAAGATGCTGGTAATCTGGTAGGTATAAATTTACGCCCTCATGATCTTAGACGACATGCAGCTACATTTGCCTCCAGGTCTGGCACTCCTATTGAAATCATCAGTAAGGTTATATTGCGGCATGCTGACCTCTCAACCACACAAAGGTATCTTGGTAAGGTTAATGATTCTGAAGCCATCAGATGGATTGAAAAGCTATATGGGTAATCGAAAAAATTAAGAGAATAAAGCGTCCCGTTAATCAGTTTGTTACCGTAGACTCTCAGGAACTCTTTATTCACCCTTTTCTTGCTAAAGTGTAGGTTATCAGGGGGTAACATTCTATTTAAGTACACCAACTCCTATCAGTGTAAATATCTTGGAGTTTTAGGATTATAATTTTTTTCCTAGCATCATTTTGGACCAATACCTCAGCAGAAACTACCCTTGTCGTAACCGATCTTGATCAGGTTGATCTTGCTCAAATCCGCAGTCCCGATGCGGTACTTGGTGTCGGCCAGCTCGATGTGATGCGGTGGCGGAGTCAATGGGCGTTCTTCACCGAAGTACTCGTTGCGGATTCCCTGGATGATTTTCACCCCGATAGTGTCAATGGCAACTGGGTCGAAGCCCACAATAAGGCCGTAATACTTCCAAACGTGCCTCGGACTGAACCCGTGTGGCCCAACGTTATTGAACTGCGGTGTGAACATCACCAGGACGTTCAAGCGAGTCTTGTCCTTGACGATTGGGTAGGTCCATATCTCACCGAGACGCGCGCACGAATCCTCGTGGTAATTGTACGGATCTGGAACGAACATGATATAGTTTTTAATCAAACTACCCACCCCCGACCAGTGGTGGCTGCGCATAGGCCGAGCATTAATCAGTGCGGTGGCCTTTTTAAACACCGGCTCATGAAGCACATTACGATCAGAGATCGAAATGTTATGTTCACTCACTCCGGCTCTCATCACCCGTGCCTTTAATGACTGTTCAATCGCCTTGGTGGTGCCAATTGGTGACCACACATTGGTTTTGATACCCACGACATCTTCCGGTTTGATGAGGGTGCGCCATCCTGCGACGCTATCTGTTTCACCTGTTAAACTTGACACCGCGACATCCAGCATCTCCAGCACGACATCTATATTGGGCTTTCCCCTTTTGTCGAGCACCTCTCTGTTCCGGACCAGGACTACGTCGGTTTGCGTGCTCTTGGCGCTCGGCTCGGTTTCTGAGAAAACCGAACCGTGGGAACTTAACATGATCGATCCACCGATTGTCGCCATCGATGTATGCTTGATGAATTGACGCCGGGTTAATTTTCGTTTCGTTTCGTCTTTCATGTTTAATCAATGTTTTTAACTAGCTTCTGCGCAGTCTCCAGATTGGGAGCATCTACGACAATCACTACTAGATTTTTATCACGAATACATCCAGTCCACAGTTGATCAACACCTTTTGTGTATTCGTCTTTGGCGTTAGCCATAAATGTGTTTTTGAATGTGTTATGAGCGATTTCGGCTGCCGCCTCACTTGGATATTGCAGCAGAATCAGCACGGTATGTTTTGAGGTGCCGACCGTGTATTTGGCCATCACAACTTCTGTCTCGTTATCAATGTTCAACAGATTTTTATTGGAGAAAAAATGATACATATTCATCCAGGTAAAATGCTTGAAATACCTGATGCTATGCGGTTGGATCTTATACTCTGGCAGGAGAGCCAAAATCTTCGGCCTGTAACTGTCCTCTTGGACCTGAGCGGCAATTTTTCGTGCCAGCTGTTGAACAACCAGCTTCCGAGACTCAGTCTCAGGGTAGGCCAGAATCGAAACGTAGTAACGCCCCTTCCAGAAGGTCAGCAGCCCACCAGCATACTCTGATTCTATGTTAGATCCGACAAAATTATCAATTGTTTCACGGCTGTGCGAAAAAATGCCATAGGCGCTCTGAGACGATCCCATGTCGAAGATGTCTATCTTGATTTCGTCGTCTTCTTCGTTTACATAGGGTTGCGATATGAGATTGATGAATTGGTAGGAGATGTAAAGCTCGGCGCCTCCATTAATATAGACATAGAGGTTTTCAGCATCGTACACTGCAAAGTCCGAGGACTTACTCCACTCCTCCAGAGTTTCCGGCAATCCCTGAACCAATTCGTGCAGCCTGGTTGTACTGTCGTTTCCCATGGCCAGTTTACCCATCATCCCGGAGAGCATCACGATGAAGATGATTATCAGACTCAGGCTTCTCCCACGGTTTTTCATCTCAATATGCGTTACGGAAAAATGTTCAGGGGTTTGAGATTGAAACCCTTTCTGTCACCCTGATTAACTGCGCTTAAGGAGAGAGCTATATTTCTTACTGATGGAGGTAAAAAAATCATCTCTGCCAGTATTTATTGGTTTCAATGATAAGGTTACTTGATCAGGTTTATTTTTTCAATTTTAAGCTATTCGTTCAGTTTCATCTCCCCTGTTGGATTTAAAATTGGGGGTGGTTTATTAGCCTGCGACTCGCTCCTGGTATTCCAGACACTATTGATTTGAAACATCACCAAGTATGGTCAGTGTATGAGAGATGTACTTAGACCCTTTATATCTTCACGATGTGGGTTGACCTTAGTTCCTGATTCTCTATCCAAACGGATAAGCTGCCAATCCAAGAGGTGGCCAATGGTAAGGTTAATAGTTTAGAATTTTTTAAGAAGTTGTATTATCAGGAAGAGGATCAAGTAATAGTTAATGTCAATTTAAATTAGGTTGAAATTGGCAATCATAAATATCTTGAACAAAAAGGGGGATAATCCCATTGAAAGACATGTTCATATGAGATTCAAAGATATACATGCACCGCCAGATCACTTTTACTTAAATTACTATCTTATTTGTATAGCATTTGATAGTTTTGGAGATAGATGCTAATCAATCGTACCACATCAGTTAAATCATATGGATATATCATCTTTGCAGCATGTTTTTCCATCCAGGCTGTAGGGATTGGCTGCTACGTGGCATATGGTGTTTTTTTTAATGAACTGATGTTGGAATTTCAATGGCCCAGAGCAGTTATTTCCGGTGCTTCATCTTTAGCATTCTTTATGATGGGCGTTTTCGGTATACTGATTGGTCGCCTCAATGATCGATATGGTCCCCGCCTGTTAATGACAGCTACTTCTTTTTTTTTCGGCGTAGGGTTTATATTGATGTCACAAGTGAATTCAATCCTACAGCTCTACATTTTTTACGGCATTTTGTTTGGCATTGGCTTGAGTTCTATTGATGTGATTGCTCTTAGCACCATAGCCCGCTGGTTCTCCCTTCGAAGAGGAGCGATGACTGGTCTTGTAAAGGTCGGTACCGGAGCAGGACAGTTCTCTATACCCCTCATTGCAAGTCTTCTCATCGGATTGGTTGGCTGGCGGCACACCTATCTCATTATTGGTTCAGTAGCATCCATTATACTATTCGGCGTTGCTCAAGTCCTCAAACGTGATCATCAGGAGTATCAGCGTATTAGCAAAAGAGATACCCCCTCAATACGACAAGTTAACAACAATGAAACCAGTAGTTTAAGCTTTAAAAAAGCAAAAAAAACCTTACAGCTCTGGAACCTCTGCGTTGTTAACTTCATGGTCATTTTTTGTCTCTTAAGCATCCTTATTCACATCGTTCCTCATGCTCGCGATATCGGCTTGTCTACCAGCCAGGCTGCAGGAGTCCTGTCAACTATTGGTGGGGTGAGCATGATAGGCCGATTTGTTTCAGGTCTTGCCATTGATCGATATGGCAGCCGGACAATTATGATCAGTTGTCTCTTGCTTTTGATCACTGCGTTGTTCTGGCTGCAAGTTGCTGAGTCACCTTGGATGCTGTTCCTATTTGCCTGTTTCTATGGTTTGGCTCACGGGGGGTTATTTACTGCAGTATCGCCTATTGTGGCAGAAATTTTTGGTATCAAGGCCCATGGTACTATTTTGGGTATAGTTGTCTGTTTTGGCACAACTGGTGGCGCAATAGGCCCTATAATCGCTGGTCAAATTTTCGATATGGCAGGAAGCTATACCGCTTCATTTTGGTCGTTGATAATCATTAGTGCATGCAGTTTAGGGATACTCTCGTTGTTGAAACCTGTCAAAAACGAGGGGCTGTAACTTTCAATGTCAGGCAGAAATTATCCTTATTTTTATACGCTCCATGGCTACCAGTTTAGGGGGAAGTGGTCCCGTTTTTTAAACCACTTACCTGATCATTTAAGTTGTGTTGCATAGTTCCGGTTGTTGTTAATTCAGCCCTCTCTCCATGGGGAGATGGCTGTGCGCGTTTTAGGCCGCTAATGCATCCTATACATCCAGATTGGCAGGTTCGTAATATTCCTGCGAGCGTTTACAATAAGGACAATGTTTGGGTGGCTCGAGGCCATCATGAGCATAGCCGCAGATACTGCACTTCCATTTAATCGGACTATCCCGCTTATACACTTTCCCCGACTCCACCATTTTAAGGATTTTTTTAAGACGTTCGCAATGTTGTTGTTCGACCTTAGATATCTGGCGAAACAGGATCAGGAAGGACCTTTCGTTGAATGAGAAAACAACACGGATTACTTTCGCTTTGGCAATATAAATTAATCCGGTAATTCTTAAGGCTAAAAGTTCCTGAACATGTCCTGAGTAATTCTAGTGGCAGACCAATTAATATTAAGAGAAATTAAAAAGATTCTTGTTGTCAAATACCAGCGAATAGCTTGAAGTCGAATTCGACTGAGAGGAGTACTGGTGAAATCGTGTTCCAGAACGAGGAGAGAAGTCCGTTGCGGGTCACGACCACGTTACGCAGCATGTAAGAATCAAATATGCCGGTAGCTTTGACTTGAAATAGGTCTTCGCCAAGGTTCAAGAACCGAATCAGGAACTTTGGCATGGATATCTATTTTGCAGTCCAGCCGCCGTCAAGATAAATCGTCTGGCCGGTAATGTAATCAGAAGCAGGGGAAGCAAGAAAAATTGCGACGCCTTTCAGGTCATCAAGCTCTCCGTTTCGGCCAATAATGGTCTGACGGGCAAGTGCCTCAATAACCTGCTCCTGGTTATAGAGGTTTGAAGTCAAACCTGTTTTAAAGAAGCCGGGTCCAATGGCATTACAGGTGATCCCACTTTCATCAGCGGACCATGCCTCAGCCATAGCCCGGGTCAACTGCATTACTCCGCCCTTGGATGCACCATAGGGGACACTGTTTGGAAACGCTCGTTCTGATTGGAGCGAGGCAATATTGATGATTTTTCCCCATCCCTTTTCCTTCATACCTGGAATAAGGTGTCGCGCTAGAAAGAAGGGTGCTTTTAAGTTAATATCAATTTGCTTGTCCCAGCTATTAGAGCTTATGTCTTCCCAGGACTGGCGCAGGTTAACGCCGGCGGCATTGACCAGAATATCAGGTGCCCCAAAAAAAGAAGCCGATTTTACTGCTGTTTCAGCAAGAGCATCCATATCGGACACATCACAGGGTACATAAGCTGCCTTCCCGTTTATATTTTCAACCTCCTTAACAGCATCCTTTAATGCCTCTTCTTTTCTTGCCACATGGATAACAGCAGCACCTGCTTCGGCAAGACAGAACGCAATTGCTCTGCCAATTCCTGAACTGCCTCCGGTAACAAGTGCAACACGGCCGTTAATAGCAAATAATTGATCTACAATTTTCATCGTTTTAAGCTCCAGTTAATAGCTTTTTGCGACCACGACGCTGACCTTAGACAGGCGATCATGGCCACAATGTTATTATGCACTCTCGTAAATTCTGGTCATGATGAACTCACGGTGACCAGGTGCCTCGGCTGCGGTCAAGCGGCCATTTGCAGTAATGGCCATCATATCGAGAAGCTTGTCGCCAGCCTCATCCATGTTGATTTCGCGGCGTACCAGGCCAGAGACATCAACGTTGAAATGCTCTTTGTGCAGGTCGACATAATAACAGTTATATGGCATAACACCTAACAAAAGATACGCTCATTTCAATGACCGATGCACAAAAAGAAATATTCATTCAGCTGTTGTGGTCGCTTGTTTTGTCCTTCTTGCGCCATAATGTAAAGGTGGTGCAAATCGGTTAGCCCCTAAAGAAGTAATTCTTTTACTTCTGCGACTGCCACGCTGCATGTATC
>JABDPQ010000388.1 GCA_013042695.1 Desulfobacterales bacterium
AGCAAATTGCTCAACAGCAGTAACAACTCTCTGCAGGGTTTCCTCTTTGTGATCTGAAAGTTCTACTTTCAAGAATAGTGCCGACTCCACGCCCAGGGTAGATCCGCCGGATATGTAGTAGGTCAAAGTCTTCTCGACACGCGGCAGGGCAAGCATCTTCAAATTCCCCTCGTTAAAAGCAATCCGGGTGAATTTTGCTTTGGAGGCATCTGACTGCACGGACTGCACACCGGGCGTGTTTTGCAGCACCCACTCAAAACGATTGAGCAAGTCAATTTTTTTGTAGCTCGTCGCCATTCCCGGTCCATTGGTGACGAAAATCAGCATTTCGTCGGTGCTGGTAGAGAAGTTGGTGGTTATGTAGTCGTTGTCCTGATTATATACTGAATTGGCACGTAACTCCGGAGCACCCTTGTCAAGATCACCGATTTTAAGCCCCTGACTGAGGTAGATCCCTACGGCAGCGCCAGCAATGGCGATACCGATGGAGATGGCAGCGGCTTTGGATTCGGTAAAGCGTGAGAAAAAATCTATCAGGTTTCCAGGCTTGGCTGATTTCATCTCGGCATGCTGAATCGCTTTTGGTGTGACACCGCCATAAGAAATCAGGATCGGCAGTAAAACCAGGTTAGTGAGAATAAGAACCGCGACACCGACACTTGCAGCAACAGCCAAATCCTGGATGACGCCAACATCGATTACCAGCAGCGTGGCGAAACCCATGCCATCGCTAATCAAGGCGATAATACCAGGCTTAACCAGTTGGCGAAAACTGATGCGTGCCGCCTCGTAGCTGCTCTTTCCTGCCGATGCCTCGCGAATGATGGCGTTGATAATCTGCACCCCATGGCTGATACCTATGGCGAAGATTAAAAATGGCACCAGCACTGAGAAGACACCAACACCGTAACCAAACAACACCAGTATGCCAAGCTGCCAGATAACGGCAATGATTGAACAAAGAAGTGTGGCTATGGTCGACTTGGTGCCACGAGAATAATAATAAAGCAGGGCAGCCGTTATCAGGAAGGCAACCGCAAAAAACGCCGCTATGGACATGAAACCGTCTGTAAGGTCGGCAAATTTCTTTACATCCCCGATAATTTTGATCTGCAGATTGTCTGCCTGATATTTGGCACGAACACCTTCAAGCTGGCGCGAAAAATCTTGTATGTTGAGTTTCTCGCCTGTCTCCGGGTTTGTTTCTAAAACGGGAATACTGATGATGCTTGATTTAAAATCATTGGCAATGAAGCTGCCGAGATGACCGGATTTGAGGATATTCTCCCGAATCTCAGCCATGTATGCCTCAGATCCATCGTAGAGAGAAGAGTCGATGATCGGCCCACCTTCAAAACCGTCCTCGGTCACCGCAATCCAGTTCAGACCTGGTGTCCACAAAGAGAGAAGACCACCAGTATCGACTCCTGACAGAAGCGAAACTTCGTCGCTTATTTTTCTCAGTGACTCAAGGTAACTGGTAGAAAATATATCACCCTGCTCAACCGCCACTGCAATCCTTACCACACTTCCGGTGCCGGTGTCGGCCCGGCCAGACTCCTCAAATACTTTGCGTGCATTCTGCAGATACTCATGGCCCTGCGGTACCATCTTGGTCAGGTCGATATCGGGTCGAACCTTCGTGGCATTATACCCAAGAGCAAGGGTTGCCAGGGCAAACAGCAACAATACCAAGATACGGTTGTTGAACAGTATCCTCTCGATCATAGATCCGTTATTATGTGCATCATCTTTCATTGCCAGCATTCCCTTGTTAATTTTTCCTGGGTTGGCCATTCAGTTCATCCAGATCGGAGAGAAGAATCCCGGCAATCCCTACCGTCACAAACTGATCGTCTCCTATTGGCATTACAGCAGTCAAGGGCAGGCGATCATCACGGATCAGGACGGCAAAATTCTGGGCCTCTGCATCTCCTCTAACGACGGCACCATCACTGCCGACTATAAGTATCGAGCCATCGGCCAAAAGCGAGCCTCCGGCCAGACCGGCTGAGGTATCGATTTCCACCTGGCGCCAGTTCTGTCCACCGTCATCGGTGACAAAGATTCTGCCGCCAACGCCGAAGAAGACCAGGCGCTCTTCTTTTTTCATTGCAACAACACCGAGAAAAGAAACCTCGACAAATGGCTCAACCAGGTCCTCAATCTCTTCAGGGGTAAGCTCACGCGGAATTCTCAGCACATCCCAGCTCTGGCCGTTATCATCGGAGCGATAGACAAATCCCTTTTCACCGGCGATATAGAGGCTGCCTCCCTGTGTTCTGATAATGGCGTTATAGTGCCACTCATCGATATTATCAATCAGGTCACGATCATCCTGCCAGCTCTGCCCACCATCTGCAGTTGTCAGCAGGGTCCCGTAAGCACCGACGGCAAAACCATTTTGTTCATCTAGAAATAGCACATCCAGCAGTGGCGCGACGAGATCGGCGGTGCGGTTATCGTAGATGCGCTTCCAACTGGTGCCTCCGTCATTGCTTCGCATGATTACTTGATCCTCACCAACCGCCCAGCCAAGCTGTTCATTGATAAAAAAGACGGCATTTAAATGGGCCATGGCATCGACATCGGCCTGCTGCCAGCTTTTTCCTTGGTCGTCTGAATAGAGGATATGACCTCTCTCACCAACGGTGACCAGACGTTTACCGGCATATTCTACATCCAGTAAAAGACTGTTCTGGGCAGCCTCCATTTTAATCGCAGCAATGTCGAGTGGGTCACTGTAGGCTGCCAGAAGAGTCGAGGTGCAGGACAACAACATACATGCAGCAAACGGAAAGACGATTACAGCCATTACGATGATGTAACGCATAATCTGCAGGGGTTGGTCTTGATTAACTCGCATATCCATATTCATACCTTTTTCCTGGTTAAAATATCATTGTCTGCCTGCAAACATTCAAGCCCTTCTCAAGGCAGCTCTGCACAGACAACCGGCAACCCCTTTCTGTGTTGATGATTACATCCCGGCACAGCCGCCAATCTGTCAGGCAATTGTGCCAGGATAGTGGAGAGGGATCTCTCAACGTCCTCTGCGTCGCAATGCGGCAGGAGTAAAGAACGCATCCTTCGGGACTTCTTTGGTAAAATCATAGAGCGGAGCGCTATGTCCCAGGTTGTCTGTAAAATACCCGCCGGTTTTCAGATCATAATGGGTGTAAGCGGTGTAGGTGGTTGCCGGCAGGTCATAGAAGTTCTTCAAGAAGGCAAAACCGAACCGCCAGAGGTTGCCGTTGCCGTCATATTTATCGGTAGCTGCGACATTCCAGCTGTCCTCGTCTACATAGAAGACGCGTTTGGCATAAATGTGCCGCGAGCTTGGTTTGACGGTTGCCTCAACAACCCACACTCGGTGCAGTTCCCAACGGATATAGTCCGGGTTGTGATGATTGGCGGTCAACAATTCTTCGCGATTTGTACTTTCAAGATTAAGTTTGTAGCAGTTATAAGGGATAATGACTTCCTTTTTACCAATCAGTTTGAAATCAAAGCGCTCTGGTGAACCGCTGAACAATTCATAATCGTCAAAGGTGTTGATTGAGCGGTCCGGAGTATCGAAACCAAGGCTGGGTGCACGCCGAACGCGCCGTTCACCGGGGCTGTAAATCCAAGCTTTACGTGGTTTTTTTGCCGCGTTGACACTTTCGTGAACCAATATTCCGAATCCTGCGTTTGCAGCAGGGTAGACTTCGGTACTGGAAAACTTGAACAGACTCCCTTTTGCCAGAGCCTCGGCTGCTCCGGCCTCGCCACCAAGATAATAGTAGTAGACGGTGTCATCATCTCGATCGATGTTCAGACTCTGATAGCCGTTATTCTCGACGATTGTGGTGTTGAGTTTTTTTGCCGAACGATATTCACCCTGGTAGCGGACCAAACTGTTCCACATCACTTCACTGCCGCTCTGTGGAATCGGAAAAGGAATTCCTGATTTTACGTTGGCAATACCATTGCCGTCATCAATCAACTCACCTGTGGTGGCATTTTCCAGTGCAGCTTTATACTGCCATTCAGGCAATGCCGCTGTGCGATGGGTTTTATATACCTGCATCTTATACGAGCCGGGATGCTTTTCAAACAAGGCCTTCTGACCCTCGGTCAGCTTATCACCATACTCTTTGTAGTTCTCAGCGGTAATCACCACGACCGGTTTTTCATCAGCAAATGGATCGATCCGTGGTCCCCCTGCTGTGTATCCTGCCGGCGGCGTTGACATACCGCCGGTCCATTCGGGAATGGTTCCGTCAGCATTAGCTGCCTTGAGCGCACCCATTGGTGTTAATTCACCATTTAATTTAGCTGCTTCATCCGCACTGACTTTGGCAAAAGAACTGCCCGTAGCCAGAGTCAGGGAGATAATCCCTGCCAATATAGTTATTTTATTATTCACACCTGCTCTCCTATTGAGGTTGTCAGTTAGAATTTATAGCTGATGGTGAAACTAATGTTATCACCATACTCTTCATAGTCGGCGGCTTCAAACTCATCCGCATGGCGGATTCCCACATAACTAAGCGTATAATCGACATCTTTGTAATTCGCTTTCAGGCGTGCCTGAAACCATTTCTTGCCTTGCCACCAGTTGCCCCAGAATCGGCTATACCCGCTTACTGCATGCTGCCAGCCAAAACCTGGCGTAACGGTAAGACCGCCAACGCCAAAGGCATTGAGCTTGGTAAAATCGATTTCGAGGTTATAACCCCAGGCCCATTTATCAGTCGGGGCATTGCCGTTGCCATTCCCCTGGAACGTATAAATAGGATTACCTGCTGCATCTTCACCACCCGGCTCACCGGTTGCACCCGGCAGATGATCAACAGCTGCGGCCACTATCAAAAACGTCGAATCAAAACCCAGAGCGGGTCCGAAGGCACGCAGCAAGTTGACTGAACCATGATAAATGTCTTCCTCGACAAATCCATCGAAGCTCTGTGTGCTGGAATCATAGGTCACACCGTCAAGGGTGACCGGAGCGCCCAGAAAGTTGTCAAAGGCAATACCGAGAGGATCACCGGCCAGGACCGGATGGTTAGGCTGATAAACAACCTCACCGGCGACCGCCCAGTTCCCAATCTGACCTGCTGCACTCAAACCCAAGAGTTTCTGATCTTCCGGGTAGACAAATTCGATTTGGCCGTCACCTACGAAGGCACCGGAGGCCGGATTGAAACGAAAATAGGGTTCC
>JABDPQ010000399.1 GCA_013042695.1 Desulfobacterales bacterium
GAATGAGCACGAATAATTACGATCACCATCTAATGCACATATCCGGTTCTTTCGTGCACAATGAATTTACCGAAATATTGCCTTTCAAATTGATTGCCTGTTCAAATCAACGGCATCAGCGGATTGCCAACCATCTTTTTATTAAGCCGATCCCTTAAGGCCATTGCGAAAATGGGCCGTAAACCGTTTTTTCACGGATGGGAGATCTTTGTTATTAATGGCCCCCAAGATTTCAATGTGATCACCTCAGGTCTGGTCTCAAATTATCACTTTCTTACTGGGGTATCTGGGGTAACATATTTCCCTTATATCCTAACTTGATAAATCTGTCTCAGATTAAAAGATGCTTCCAGAATCTCTTTTATTAATGGACAGGAACAATCAACTACATTTAAGGGAATACTTTAATTAGGTATTAAAATAATCGACTGGTTCACTATAACTAATTTCTCCCCCGGTAATCGGCATTTCCGAGGTTGTGGATTTTTCTCGGCACGACAGGAAGAATATTAACGCTGCCTTTATTCAGAGAATCGCAGATGTCCTGTTACAAATCGCCTAGCAGTTACTGCTTCTTTCAGATAAGATGTACTAAAAATAGAGTGACTGTAAAAGAATAGACGAACAATGATAGTCAAATAATGCTATCTGTCGCTAATCAGATTCATAGAAGGGTTTGCCGAAATTCTAAAATAACTTGTTGGTCGGCTGAGGATGACACCGCTATCGTCTGCTTTGTTCAATTATGCTTAACATTCTCGCAAAAGGATTAGTTATTGTAGGTGTCTGTATTTTGGGGTTTGCCCTGATTCCTGTTCGTCAACTGATCGCACAACTTCCACCGGGATCAATGCGCAGAAGGTGGTATGTTCTGACTGCGTTAATTTTCCTTTTCATTGTTGGCTACCTAGGCTTCGCCGTAACCTTTTGGAGTCAACAGACAACCTGGCCGGACATCGTTGTACCAAGTATTTTTTTTCTCGGGGCTGGTTTCGTCTGGTTAACTGTCACCCTATCACTCCAAACCGCTGCGGACCTCGGTCGCCTGCTGCTTCTAGAACATGAGAATATAACAGATCCCGTAGTAGGAATCTTCAATCGCCGTTATTTGAATCGTCGGCTCGATGAGGAATCCGCCCGTGCCCGTCGTTACAACCTGCCCCTTGCAGTGTTGCTGATCGATATTGACCGCTTTAAGCTCATCAATGATACGTACGGGCACCAAGTGGGCGACGTGGTTCTGAATAATTTGGGTGATCTACTTCTGCAAGCTATTCGTCCATCAGATATTGCCGCACGCTACGGAGGAGAGGAGATGTTTATCATTGCTCCAAACACAACCTCGGATTCAGCTGGTGTTTTAGCCGAACGTATACGTCAACATATTGAGGCCCATAGATTTATTGTGATGGAAGAATCCGACAAAACTCAGGAGATAAGCATAACCGTTAGTATTGGCGTGGCTAGCCGGAGCCAAAAAACAACTGACAGCAGGCTGCTTATCAACAATGCCGATGAAGCTCTCTATTGTGCTAAACGAGAAGGCCGCAATCGTGTTGTCACTTATAGTGACATCGGGCGAAAATTTGCGTCCAAGGTTAAATGAGTCGAGGGTCGCTGCGCTTGCAACCAATTCATTTTGGGGAGCAGTTGATGAATGCATCACCAAAATCAAAATATTTCATATGGATCTTGACCGACTAGTCCTATATAGAAAATTCCTGTAAATCGAGATTGATTGATCAGGAAGAATCTTTTGAAGTGAGTCATCCATTTTTCACTTTTACCCAACAGCTAAAATAACAAGTAAATTCGTTCGTCCAGCAAGGTTACAATGGAGCAACTTTGTCTCAGTCTTTTGGCGAGATTTAACAGGAAGCAGCAATCTGAGGCTTAAAGGAAACACCTTAATCTTTTGAAAATTTTAAAAGACCACTTGCTAGGGAAAGCCTTCGGCGAATAGAGTGGGCAATTAAACCCTATTCGTCCTATAGGAGTATGAGCTTGACCAAGACTTTCCCATTGGCGTGAAGAAGCCAAAAGTATTATTGCTCCTCCTCTACATCAAATTTCGCTCCTTTCCAGGCGAATATTCCACCTGGATGTCGATATACATTTTTATAGCCGAGTTTTGATGCCCACATTGCCCCATTATGACTTCTTGTGCATTTTACAAAACCGCAATAAACAATGATTTTCTTGTTTTTATCTTCTCCAAGCAGTGACTCATATTCAGCAATAGACTTGCCCTCTGTCTCTTCGGCATCCCACTCTGCCATGTCAGGAATTGGAAAAAGAAACTGCTTCGCACCAGGTATATGATTTTTCTTATAGCTATCCTCATATGGCATGGTATCGATAATTAGCAGATCCTCACCAGCTTCAATGGTCATATGCAATTCTTTGGTAGAGATCACATCATACCCGCCTCGCTGAACTTCCCGCAAAAGCTTTATAGCTGAGGCTTCTGTTTTTACCTCTTTCTCAAACTTTGAATCTCCAAAGGCAAAGACATTGTTGCCAAAGCAGAGGACAACAGCCACAAGTAGAGCGCAGAACACATTTTTCATTGTTTTTCTCCTGGTAGTTTAGATGGGTGAATAAACCTATGTATGAAGCAATAAATTATTGGAATACACAGCAAAAGATCACGAACGAGAGCCGCTCTGAGGCGAGACAAAGTCTTGCTCTCTATATCTTCTGGACCGAAGCAACCACAATCGATGTCTAGCCCGAGCCAGATCCCGTATGAGAGGACAGCGATAAAAAGGAGCATGAGTGTGGCAGATATCCAAAGACCAGAGCTTCTTCCTTTGATTAAGAGGAATGCGGTAATTAATTCGAGACAAGGGAGCATGACCGCTGTTGGTGACAAGAGAAAATCGGGAAGCAGGCCGTATGCTCCAACAATTTGTGCAAACGCACCTGGATCGGACAGTTTGGGAACTGCGGCAAATATCATAACACCCGCAAGAAACCATCGAGACAATCCTTCAATCCAGGGGGCCAACTGCCAATAATTAGCCATATGTTTCCCTTTGGAAGAAAAATATCAGCAACTGTTTGAGGGTCGTTTAATGTGTGTTCACCAACAAGAGTGTCACTAATTGATCAATAAGATTTCAGATAAAGGTCTAATTGTCCAATAGTTAATTTCTATCAATCGGGAGACAGGAATCCGTCAAACTTATACTATCTGGTGCAATGATTACGGGACTCTGGGGATGTGGTGAAGATTCTGCCAGCATATCTTCTTGTTATCAGGTAGGGCGAGACTTTAGGTCTTCCTGTACATATACCCGTCCGAGATTCTTCCTATTAATCAATCTCGATGTACAGAAATAATCTTGTACGGGTAGATACAGGAACAAGGTGAACTTGCAGATTTTCTTAAATAGTTAGCATTGCTGCTGATAACTTTTTCCTTTTTTGTGCCGGGTGTCAATATCGTAGTTTTGAAGTATACGGTGTTGAAATGGTTAAATAAAAAGGCTCCATTTCACAGTTGTAATTGCAAAATGGAGCCAAAACAGCAGGAGTTTATTCCACTTTTTCTTGTATCATTTACTCCGAGCAGCGGAAAATTGAGGTAAGTAGGATGGTAGCAAACCGGTTGACTGTTGTTTCCTTTCACCTGGAATAGGTACAACATTTACCGGCACTTTTGATCTTTTCATTACTCGTTTAGAAAGCGTTGTCGTAAAGGTGAAAAATGGTTTCTCGTATGCTCCCATGACAACAAGGTCGCAATTCGAGTCAATCGAATGCTTTATAATCTGCTCTTCGACATTGCCGAACACGACTTCATTTTTAATTTTTAAGCTGAGTTGTTCTGGATAAAACCCATCTTCTATTCCGAGATGCTGACGAATAAAAGTCTGGCGATTTCTATGTGCCATCTCATCGAGCGCCTTGTTTCTTTCCCTAAGAGTTATTTCCTGCTTATCTTCATTGGTAAGGTAAGACATGGCAAAAGCCATGGCTGCATTTTGCGAGTACCTATCTATTACATGTAAACAGACGATTTCGGCGTTAAACTGCTTCGCTAGATAGAGTACATACTGGTAGACTTTAGGTGCGGATTTAGTCAGGTCCGATGCGTATAAAATTCTTTTGATATGGTTTTTGTTGGTCAACGTTTCCCGAGGCATGTGATTGGTTTTGTTTTTGCTCATGAGGTGTCTCCTTGCTTTTGATTATGTTGGTACATGCGTTCTGACGATTCTTCATAAGCAAACCTTGTGCCTAAATCAAAAAACACATAAATACAGCGTGTTATGAATTAAGGAGTTGGCAGGGTGAATGCGTTTATGCAATTTAAATGCATTATTGCATAAAGCTATAGTTTTCTGGAGAGAGTTGACTGATGGACGCCTAAAATTTTTGCAGCTTCAGCCTGGCTCCCAGACTCCTCTATTGTTTGTTGGATAATATCTTTTTCAAACTGAGAAACCTGTTGGCTGAGAGTACCGTCATAGTGTGGTAAATGGCTCAGGGTGTCTATAGTTTTTGTGGTTGCCCACTCGTGAACATGCTCCACTGTGAGTTTTCCTCCTCCGGTAGCAATGAGCAAACGCTGAATAAGGTGGGAGAGCTCCCGTACATTGCCTTTGAAAGGGAGCTGCGCAAGCTCGTTTAAGGCTTCAGGGGTAAGCGAAGCCTCGAGACCAAATCTGGTTGAGTACTGTTCAAGAAAAAATTGAGCTAAGGAGGGAATCTCATCTGCACGCTTTCTCAGAGGTGGGAGTTCGATCGGCATACCGTTGAGTCGAAAATAGAGATCATCTCGAAATAATTTATTGGCCATCATAGAGGCCAAATTTCTATTTGTGGCTGCAATAACAGTACAATCAACCTTAATGGGACGTGTCCCACCCACAGGATAAATCTGACTTGTCTCAAGAAACTGAAGTAGTTTGACTTGGAGGATGTAAGGAAGTTCACTGATTTCATCAAGGAATAATGTCCCTTTATCTGCAGCTTGTATGCGACCTTTTTTTCCCCCAGCTGTGGCTCCGGTAAAGGCACCCCCTGTATGTCCAAAAAGTTCTGATTCCACAAGTTGATCCGGGATAGCCCCACAGTTTATAGCAATAAAAGGTCCTTTTCTTCTCGGGGACTGGTCATGAATAAAGCGGGCAAACATTGTTTTTCCTACCCCTGATTCTCCGGTAAGAAGTACAGGTACGGGGAATTTTGCAACCTGCAGTGCGAGGTTGAGCTGCTTCTTCATTATATTACTTTTTACAACGATCCCGCTTAATGTGTATTGCTGAGTTTCTGGGACGAAGTGTTCGACTTTGGCGTCAGCGTTAATGACCACTTCAACGGATTGAGTGGAGTCGTTTTCAAGAACCGACTGAAGCGACATATCCCTGTCATTAAAGAGTACATAGAGGAGTTTGCCGACATCATCAAAAATTGGTGTACCTGTTGCGAGGATTGATCTACCGCTTCTGGTGGTCTGTATGACGGAGAGGGTTTTTTTCTTTTGTACTACACGCTGGAAGAGGTTTGGCGACCATGCTCCCTGCTTAACAAGTTCTAATACATTGGATCCAAGCACCTCAGAGGCTGGGATTTGAAAAAGTTTGCTAAACCTCTTGTTTATCGCAATTACAAGGCCTGTGGAATCGGTGAGTAATATTCCATCAGTACTGTAATTTAATAGGAGCTTTGCGAAATCGGTTACAGCAATATTAGGTAATATATTATTATGCAGTGGCATCTAAGATCCGTGTGGTGTGTGGATGGACTGGGTGAAATAGTGCATGTAGAGTGCACGGTCTTACTCATTTTGTCAATCAGTTGATAATGAGAAAATAAGTCTCGGCAACCCAAATAAGAAAATTGAAACATATGTTGGGGGCAACACATAATCCTTCCTTGCACCATCTATTTTTGTCTCAGAAGATCCTAGCAATCTGCGTCCCGGGGCCACCGTCCTGCTTTTAGCTCATGAGCTGTCCATTGTTCTCAGGCTCAACAATGACACCTAATCCGCCTGGACCGGCGCCGGCCTATGTAATTGATGAAAATCCACCAGATGTGGGAGTCCGCTGGTTATTGACTAATTGTTACCCCCATTTTCGTCTCCTATCGCTTTGTTAATTATCTTATTGACTAGGTCTTTGGCAACAGCGTCTCTTGAAAGCTCGTCAATCATTTCCCTGAGTAAGTCAATGCGTCCTTCCTTCTTGCATTTATCGCACAACTCATATTGTACCTTATTCTTCCACCCCCAGATCATGTTGAGCGTTTCATCTGATAGTTCAGACGCCATGCGATTCTTGATCGTTTCTGCAAATAGCTTCTCTCTCTCGTTCATACTAGTCCTCCTCTTTTTGTGGCTTACATCGTTGCCGTATACTAAATATGTTCTTGCAATAATCACAACAGAACTTCCTCTCGCGTGCCGCTTGCTGCTCAAACAGACGCTCACAATCACCTTCAGCATTTTCATTTTCTTTGCATCACTTGAGCCGATCACTGGCATGCCCTCGGCCCACTCGAACACGAAATTGACAGAGCTGGACACCCATCCTGTTGGAGGGAAACTGAAAATAATCAGGAACTAGCTTTGACTGGAACTTCATAGGAACAAAGTTTATAAATATATTGTGAGGGCTATGAGGTTGCCATTGGCTATCTAGTGAGGCTGATGATATTACGTCACTAGACAAGAGGACATAGTATGAAATGCTTAACTTAGATTTTTTTATGGTTTTTATCTTGCTATTCTGTGCATATGCGCAATAAAACTGTACACAATGAAATCTTCTGAAGGCATAACTGTTCAGTTGCCAGTTACAGATGCTGGCCCAAGTCCAATTGAAAATAAAGCAGCAAAAATTGAAGTTGCTGGTTTTGCCATTTTAAAACAAAATAACAAGCACTTCTGTACTGGTATTTTGGCCTAACGTTAAAAGAAAATAAGAGGCTAAAACTTATTCATGTTTCTGGCGTTACTCCTGAAAGTGAAATTACTGTGTTAATAAATGATGACACTCAAAAATCGAGAAAAATTATTGGGAGAAGTCACTTGAGTCAAGGAAAATAAATAGAAAAAATTTCCCTTGGCTTTACCAAGCCAAGCCAACTTTCAAACTCTTTAAATTTACTTTTCAGCTAGGAGGGAAAGAAACATAATTATATCAATTAGTGTTGTATTCAGGACAAGCCAAAGAAAACGTTATACAATATAGCAAAAAGAACTCAAGTGGCTAGCCAGCTATTCCACCAGACTCGCAGAAACTCCCAGGCGTATTTAACGTTAGGCTAAAAGATTAACCTCCAAAAAATAGCGAATAGCGCGATTTTACTCTTAACTACAAAAAACTAAGTCTATTATGTTACTGATACTTTCATTTTGTACGCTGCTAATTTTACTGGTTACTTTGCTGCCTCTATCGCGACATCCGCATTGGATTATCAGAGGGATGGATTTTCCCCGTTTGCAATTTGGAATCTTTGCAGCATCTTTATTGGTTGCCCATTTTCTTTTTCTCGATATTCAAATGTTCATCACTCAGGCACTTGTTTCAGCGACGACCTCTTGTTTGATCTGGCAGATATGGTGGATATTACCTTATACTTTTTTATGGCCCAGGGAGGTTAAAACTTCCAGTGATGGCAATTCTGAAAGTCAACTTAGTATTCTTACATCTAATGTACTCACAACAAATCGTAACGCCGATGCGTTGATCGGGTTGGTTCAAAAGCATCAGCCTGATGTTCTCGTAACACTTGAATCAGACCAGTGGTGGGAAGACAAGCTCAAGGTATTAGAAGCTGACATGCCCTACAGCATCAAATGCCCTCTCGACAACCTCTACGGCATGCACGTTTTTTCAAGATTGCATTTTGACGAGGAAGAAATTTCCTACTTGGTTGAGAAAGATGTTCCATCGATACATGCATCGTTTGAGTTGCGAACAGGAGACAAAGTTCGCATACATTTCGTGCATCCAGCCCCACCAAGTCCAACAGAAAATCCGGAGTCAGCAGAACGGGACGCCGAGTTGGTTATAGTGGCTCAAAGTGTTGTCGAGAGTGAACAGCCTGTGATTGTAACGGGTGATCTCAATGACGTCGCTTGGTCCGCCACAACTCGTCTCTTTCGCAAAATCAGTGGCTTGCTGGATCCGCGCGTAGGGCGTGGAATGTTCAACACCTTTCACGTGGATTATCCTCTTTTGCGCTGGCCTTTGGATCATTTGTTCCACAGTCAACACTTTACTGTGCGAGATATTCAACGTCTACCCCCGATCGGCTCGGATCACTATGCACTGCTGACTAGACTCTCAATTACTCCAGCGCGAGGTGCCAACCAGGAAGGCCTAAAAGCCGTTGCTACTGACCATGATTGGGCAAAAGAGATATCTGAAGAACAGGAAGTGAGTAAGAACGATGTGCCAAAGCCAGGCGAATCAACCCAAGTAAAATAGTGATCCTAGTAAATTCATATTTGCGACGAGCGTGTTTTCGCCTAACAAATAGTTACGCCGGATGGTTAGCTTCGCTACGCTCAGCTGAACACTGTGTTGATATTGCCACATCGAAGGTCTTGAGTCACCTAGTTCTGCCGATAGAGATTTTTACTGTCGTGCCGAGATAAATCTGGGACACGGCAATAGTAGCCGGTAATCAAATGTACCACCAACGACCTTCTCATTAATAAGAAGGTCGTTGGTTTATTTCCAAGAGATAGTCAAGGTAGTCTTAACCAGCTTTAATTACCAGCCATCATGGCTGCAACATCTTCTGCCGGAGTGGCTATTGGCTTTAAGTCAAACTTTTCAATCAATACATTCGCAATACCCGGAGATAAGAATCCAGGTAAGGTTGGTCCAACTCGAATCCCTTTTACACCGAGCGAAAGCAATGCCAAAAGCACCAGGACAGCTTTTTGCTCATACCAGGCAATATCAAATGAAATCGGTAAATCATTAATATCATCAAGCTCAAACGCTTTTTGTAATTCCATGGCAATGACAGCAAGTGAGTAGGAGTCATTGCATTGACCGGCATCAAGGACTCTTGGAATACCACCGATATCACCTAAATCCAATTTATTGTATTTGAATTTTGCGCAGCCTGCGGTCAATATGACTGTATCTTCAGGCAATGCCTTGGCCACCTCTGTATAATAGCTGCGACTTTTGTGCCGACCGTCACATCCCCCCATGACAACAAATCGTTTGATCATACCGGATTTTACAGCCTCGATCACCTTCTCAGCCAAAGCAAGTACCTGATTGTGCGCAAATCCACCCGTGATCTGTCCCGTTTCTATTTCGTTAGGTGGGTCACACTTTTTCGCCATCTCAATAACTGCTGAGAAGTCCTTTTGTCCGCCTTCCAGTCTGTCCGGAATGTGTGGCACATTCTCAAACCCAACAGCGCCGGTAGTAAACAATCTATCTTTATAGTCTACATTTGTAGGTGGTACTAAACAATTAGAAGTAAACAACATGGGTCCGTTAAAGTTTGCGATGTCTTCTTTTTGGAGCCACCAAGCATTGCCATAATTGCCATAAAGATGGGTGTGTTGTTTGAGCTTGGGGTAATAATGAGCAGGGAGCATTTCACTGTGGGTATAAACATCAACCCCTTGGTCTTTTGTTTGCTCCAGCAGTTCTTCAAGGTCGACGAGATCATGGCCTGTAATTAAAATTCCAGGATTTTTGCCAACCCCTATATTGACCTGAGTAATCTCAGGAGTGCCGTAGGCAGTTGTATTGGCTTCATCAAGAAGAGCCATTGTTTTTACACCCATTCCACCGGTTTTTATCACCAGGTCAAATAGTTCTTCCTGTGATTTGCTCTCATCTACCAGTGCCGCGAGTGCTTCCATTAAAAATTCAAAGATCTCTCTGCATGATTTTTTAATTTGATAGGCATGTTCTGCATAGGCAGACATACCCTTCAAACCATATAAAATTGTCGCTTTTAAGGAACGTTCGTCTTCATTTTCAATTTCTAACCATCCTCCAGTGCCACTATCAGCCTTGGCTTTAATATCATCTTCATTCCTTGGTGTCCATGTTGCGCACTCAGGAACCGATAAAGTAAAATCTGAGCCATTTTTGTTTTTATATGCTTGGAGAAATGAATCTTTTACACGATCCCTAATTGCAATACTCTTTTTTATGAGTTCTAGGAAAGCAGTTCGATCAAAATTGGCATTGGTGATTGTAGCAAAAAGTCCTTTATCAATGAAAAACCCTGCCTCATTGTCATAGAGATCGAATTCCTTTGCTTTGTGTCCCCAAACAGAGATTCCTTTCAAACACCAGATAAATAAATCTTGCAGATTGGCAACTTCTGCCGATTTCCCACACATACCCTGCTTCATAGAGCAACCTGTGTTTTTCAAGGTCTCCTGGCATTGATGGCAAAACATGGACATGATTAATCTCCTTTTTTAAGTAATGATCTGTAACCTCTTTGATATCATTATTAAAGCCTAGATCTTTAAGCTAAGGCCTTTAAACCAGATGATTAGGAAAGGTCGTGAACTCGCTTGATCCTGAAGAAGTAATCGTCAGATAGGCCGAAGTAACCAGTAAGCTTCATTCCAGCGTCAGGATCAATCTCAAGGTTGCCTTCGATAATTTGGTTTAGCAACACTTCATCGATGCTGGTGGCCCTGGATATAGACTGAGTAGTCAGTCTGAAAGGATCAAGAAATCTATTTTTCAGGATGGTGCCGGAGTTAGCTCTATATTTATCGATCGACTTTGCCATTGATCCCAACTTTTTTCACCGATACAAGAGGAGTATATTCATATGATATGAAGTAACGCTTATCTGTCAATTCACCCACAAGATTTCTCTTCTATCGTTAAGTTGGACCAGGTCTAGCTTGTGAAATGGACCAATTCGAAATATTTCCTCATATGTGGTTAGGTAGAACCCGCCTTTGGTAACCTTAATCAAAACTTCAAGCAGCAAACATCAAGGTCTTTTCCTGATAGCGTAATCTCAGTAACGATTAATTGATTTAACCATTGCCACAACGAAAATTACCCGTTTTGTCTTTCCCTGAAATTGAAGGTGCTTCCTGATAATCAATCTCGATGTAAAGGAAACATCTGGGATCCCTAAAATTGGTGGATTTATCTCGGCACGACAGGAAATATCTCAGCCTCTTTTAACCACTGAATATTTCACTACCATTGTCTCTGTTTTCCACGATAGAAAAAGTCTGAAATTTGAGGTTGTCCTCCGACATTTTAGCGATTTATCCTAACTGATGAAAGCACCTCGTATATTCTCGTCGTTATATCAAAAGTCTTGTATTGTTAATTTATTAGTAAATTGTTAGTGTTCACTGCCGTAGGTTTTTGCTTTGGGATATAGGCAAGTACCGAGTTATCAAATGATTAAAAAATATAAACGTATCGTCCCGGAAAACCTTTGGAATAGGCTTGCCCGGAACCTGGTTTACGATGCCAAGCAACTCCTGCTTTATTGCGGTATCCGTTTGCCGCAGGTAAAAAGTGACGATCCTGATTCAGACTATCAGGCTATGGTGGACCATTTTACCCATGGCACGACGTATGGAATCATTCAAGATCCTATTACTCGCAGGATTCATTTCGAACCAGAATATATACAAAACATCATCGACCTTGCCACTCGCTTTGATTTTCCCGTATATGACAATTCTTTCGGTCCAGGCGGTATTGCCGGATATATAGTTGAAGGAGATGAACCGAATGTCAAGTTGAAATCCCCGGAACTAAACGACATTCTTAAGCAGGCAATCATCGCAAAAAACAACGAGATGCCATTTTCGTATGTTTGTGTCCGGCAAATATCAAAGTTTGAGGTTGAACAGTTTGGAGTCATGACCAGAATCTTTGATGGCCCTGCTTTCTTCAACGTATCAACCCCCGAGGGTGTTGATGAGGCCGAGAGGTATCATCGTGATGGGCATTATATCATCACGATTCATTCAATCTTTGAATCCCCGTTGCTCTTTACCGTACAAGAAAAGTTGGAAATATTTATTGATTGTGTGTCACGCCAGATCCCGGTGATGCTCGTCAGCCAGCCCTTCAGCGGCCAGAATGCACCAATGACACCCTATGGATTGGCTCTGATTACTTTCTCTGAGTTTCTGGCCGCAATGGCCCTAGCCTACTCAATCAATCCGCAGACCAAGGTAGTTAACGGATCTTTTCCAACCATGTGCACGGCAGGTCGGAAACCGGAATTAAAAATTGGCTCGGTGGTCCACAACTTCGTGAACTTTCTAATTGCATACACATCAAGACTGCTTGACATTGCCAGTGTACAGTCAGGATGCACGATCGAAGGATCAAAACACGAGAATACGATTCTCGATACTGACTATCAAACAGTACGGGCTATGATTCTATGGGAAAACCTTTTTGAAGGCTGGCATATGCTTAGACATACCTATGGTTTTCTATCTGACCTGGCCTGCTTCTCGTTTGAAAAGGCGCTAGACGACATAATTGCGTTACGACATATACAGAGTCTTGATGAGAATGGGATTAGCGCAATCCTGGCAAATAATGTACGGCTTAACCGTGACTACCACAGGGCCATGGAAATCTACCAGAACCCGACATTGATATTTAATCGTGAACAAGACACTCTTTTGAACGTTATTGTAGAGACAGTTGAAAATTTCGGTGGTGATTTCGGTCGGCACGACCACACACTAAAAAATATTCCACAAGAGTGGTTCTAAAATGACCTTTCTCCAGTAATTCCGCAAAGCATCCTGCTATGTAAATATACCGATTTTGACAGGAGGAAGCCAACCCGAAGAAATGATATTAAAAACTCAGAGCAACGGCTTTGTTGATTTAATTTGAGACAACATAGTTCTTGGTAATCTCAAGATGAATAGATTAGTGCAGATGCAAATATTAGCTCCTGACAAGGTAACTTCAATAACTGTTGATTGAACTTAACTTTGCCAAACCGAAGGTACTCCATGTTGTCTTCCACTCAAAATGAAGATTTTAAGCTGTACATCGTGATTGATTTACTGAATAGATTTTATTAATTGTTGCGCTAAACATAATCCCATAAGCCTACTCAGGGCGCAAGCTCATCAAAAGTTAAGCCTTCCGAAGGAAACGATTTTATGGGACCTGTCTGTACGTTCCAGGCTGTTGCTCTGAGGATTGCACTGTCCTCTGCAGCCGCAGTCGCCGCCCGACGTCACGTGGATAACCGTATGATGTACACTCGGAGGCCCGGCCAGAAAGCTGAACTGGTTGGCATCTCAAATCATTATCGGCATCCCCCTGTCGTGTTCGGGAAAAAATATTTATCTCGACCGGGGGTAAAGAAAATTCTGATGATAACGGATTTTAGGGAACGGACGAATTAGCCACCTTTAACTGAATCCGTTCCAATTCCCGCTTGAATAAAGGAACCGTGGGGGACAAGCCCTTAGTATGAAGTAATACCCCGAAGATTGAACGGCTGAACATGATCACAGTACTTTTTTGGGGTAAATTTGCATATAAGAGTGGATGAGTATTCATTTACATAGAAACCCACCCTCGGCGGCGAGCACATGTCCGGTGACAAATGAGGATGCGTCTGAGCATAGCCACAGTGCACCTTCCACGATTTCTTCTGGAGTAAATATCCTTCCCATTGGTATTTGCGCGGTAAAATCCGCTTCAGCCTCGGGATTAGATACAAAGAACTCTTCCAACATTGGCGTTCTGGCGCTCGGGCATATAACATTGATGCGCACGCCATATGCTGCATATTCCAGGGCTGCGATCTTGCTCAGGCTCACGATGCCGGCCTTGCTGGCCGAGTAGACGCAACGATACTTACCTCCAACAAACAGTCCGGTTGTAGAGGTTGTATTCACGATTGAGCCGCTGCCCCGCTCAAGCATATGAGGGATTTCATACTTCATACACAACCACGTTCCTTTGAGATTGGTTTCAATCGTACGATTCCAATTCTCTTCAGTGTGGTCTACAATTGAGACCACATCTCCCATAATACCCGCATTGTTGTATGCGCAATCGAGCCGACCATGCATCTCGATAATCTGACCAATGAGAGCCTCAACCTCGGTTGCTTTTGATACATCTGTTTTAAAAAAATTCGCTTCACCACCCTCATCGATAATTTCTTTGACCGTTTTTTCACCCTCGGTTACATTGATATCAGCAATTACAACCTTTGCGCCTTCCCTGGAAAATAGCTTTGCTGCAGCTCGACCGATACCCGAGCTTCCACCGGTTATAAGTGCAATTTTACCCTTGAGTCGATCTGCCATTTTAATACCTCGCCCCTTGTTGTTGGTCTTTTCTCATCTTGTTCGCATTGAAGGCAGTTAACCTACTTGAACTCATGCTTTTGGTGATATTAATCCTGGACAACGAATCGAAACCCACCACGTTCAGTCCAACCATAGGGTTGAAACTTGAAGCGGTTGGCACAGCGGGTGGCTTCGGCCTTGTAGTTCCATGAGCCACCTCTCAAAACGCGTAAATTCTGCCCTTCTAAGTATTCACTGTCCCATTCTTTTTTATCCGCAAGATAAGGATACGGTTTCTTCCAGCGTGTGGCACACCATTCCCACACGTTGCCTGAACAATCAAATAGGCCAAAAGGACTTTTTCCACTTTGATAAATTCCAATCGGCGTGGTGGTGCAGACCTTCTGATTACCCTCCCTGGCATTCAACCGGACAGCCTCGAACTCGTCTCCCCAGGGATAAGTCCGTCCATCAATACCCCTTGCAGCTTTCTCCCACTCAGCTTCGGTTGGCAGGCGAATTAGTCTCCCGGTTTCCCGGCTTAACCATCTACAGTACGCTACACAGGCATACCAACTCAGTCCTATCACTGGCTGGTTAGGTTTGTTATAACGATCATCATGCCACAAACGGGGTTTATCTTGTTTTTGACAGATTTCCTGCCAACCCGCCTCTGTCCAATAGGATTTGTTCTTATAACCATCGGCAGCTAAAAAAAGCTTGTACTCGGCGTTGGTCACCGGGTATTTTCCTATCTTATATTCCGATAAATACAACAAATGCTGCTCCCTACCTTCACCCATTAAGAATTTTCCTGCGGGTATAACGATCATTTCACCTATACGGGGATCCCCTAAAGATCCCAGTAATTCACCTGCAGAAATCCGAACGCGGAGAGCTACTTCGGGATCGGAAATTGTTTTAAGTAATCGGTCGATGATTGCCTTGCGATCGTTCAGATTACACCTGTCCTGTATCTGCAATAAACAACGCCCAGCTAATATTGGGTTTATTTCAAGCACTGATCTTAACAGCTGGTTGTCATTTTCCAATGCAGATCCTACTGCCAATATGGTTGTCTCTTCCCACCCCGTGGGGGGAGGGGGAGGGGGCGGCTCATAGTTGTTTTCAGGTCTAAGCCATAGTGGCATCTCAGTTTCATACCATGGCCATCTCCACAGGTCAGCCATATTGGCGGGGGATTTTTTTAGAACTTGATGTGCTGCAAAATACTCTTGTATCAATTGGTGGCTAAAGCGTACCGTTGAATTGTCAACCGGCATCTCGATAATCTTGGCCTTAGCTGCTAATCTCAGGATTTGACTAGGAGGTGAAGGTTGCGGTGGCCATTTAGGATCAAGCTGAACCTGTCTAGGCATTATGGATTTTATTTGCTCGGTTTTTACCCTAGTCCCGAAACCCGAGCGTGCTTGCATTTCAAACGCCATTATTGAAAGGGCTTCAGATTGGATGTCAGCATCCAGCCATTGATCAGGAGGGCATTTGGTCTTCGCCCAATCAAG
>JABDPQ010000402.1 GCA_013042695.1 Desulfobacterales bacterium
AAACACCTCACTGTTGATGAAAATATCCGTGTTGGCTCAATAACTCGCCGTGATGGGGCACAGAAGATACGGGATGATCATGCATTGATGTATACTCATTTTCCACGGCTGGCAAATATTACTAATCGAATGGCAGGATATTGCTCAGGCGGAGAACAGCAGATGATTGCCATTGCCAGAGCGTTGATGGCAGCCCCAAAAATGCTCATGCTTGATGAACCTTCTTTGGGACTTGCACCGCTTCTCGTTAAAGAGATTTTTGAAAATATCCAGTTGATCAATAGAGAAATGAATACAACCATTTTGGTGGTGGAGCAAAACGCCAAGATTGCTTTGGCCATATCTGATTATGCCTACATTATGGAGTCCGGCAGGATTGTACTGGAGGGACCCTCCAAAGAACTCAAGGAAAACCCTGATGTCAAAGAGTTCTACATGGGAATAACCCGGGGTGGCGGTAGAAAGTCATTTAAAGAAGTCAAATCATACAAGAGGCGTAAGCGTTGGATGTAGAGGCATCGAAACGTTCGCCTTATAATATGTTTAAAGAGCTGTTATTGTTGCTATAACAAGATGGCAGAGAGCCATGGAAAAGGAGAGAAATGATGAAGTATTTGGTCGGGTATAACGGCTCGCAGGTGGCGAAAGCAGCCCTCTTTCTCGCAGGGAAATTTGCAGCTCAATTCGAAGCAAAGATATTCGTTGTAACCTCTATGGCAGGTGGTCAAGCAGAAAATCCTAAAGATATCGATAAAGTAACACAGGATCTTGAATTTGCAGAAAGCTATCTGAGCAAAAAGGGCATAGAATGTGAGACTCATCAACTGGTTCGGGGGCGGCCGGCAGGTGAAGATTTGGTGAGCTATGCAGAAGAGAATGATATTGATCAAATTTTTGTCGGGATTGAAAAGAAATCGAAAACTCAGAAGATTCTTCTCGGCTCAAATGCGCAATTCATTATTCTCAAAGCACCCTGTCCAGTTGTTAGTGTAAACCACTCTTCTACTTAGCGTGATTGCACGCAAGTATAAGTGCTTTTTTGATCCACACAGCCGTTCCAAGGGATTTGGTTGCTGATTCTGCCTACATAGAGACAGAGCGACAGTCGTTCGACATGCTTAGGTAGGTAAAAGGATCATTTTCAGCGTGTCACCTCGATCTGTGTTGCTGTCCCTAAGGTGGTGAAAAAATCTTCTTTACAAACAAGATCCGCTTTTTTATCTGACGTGAAAGACTTCAGGAGGCTATTTCCATGGGATTACATGATTTTTCTTTTTATGACCTGATTAATCGAAATGCGATTGCTTTTGGCAGTAACATCTGCTGGCATGAGGTCGATGATGGGCGGCGGGTGACCTTCGATGACTATAAGATTCGGGTTGATTCCCTGGCAAATGGGCTTTCTCGAATCGGTATAAAGAAAGGGGATCGCATCGGTGTCATGGGCAAGAATAGTCTCGAATATTTTCTTGTTTACGGTGCCGCTGCTGTATTAGGTGCTATTATACTGCCAATAAACTGGCGTCTTTCAGCAGATGAGGTTTGTTACAATCTGAATGATTGCCAACCCAAAGTTGCTTTTGTAGATCTGGAATTTCAATCTCTACTGGAAGAGAGAAGAGATGAGTTACCTTCCATTGAATCTTATTACAACTTGAGATCCGATAATGGAGAAGCCCTACCGTTTTCATCTTTGATGGATGGAACCGAAAATATCGTACCGGCGGATGTCAAGAGTGCAGATGGTTTTGTCATTATTCATACGGCTGCCGTCGCGGGTCGTCCCCGGGGAGCTCTGCTTAGCCATGGCAATATGGTAAGTGCCAATACTGAATTTAATTATTGTATGAAACTCACCGCTGGTGATGTGCATTTAAACTTGCTGCCACTTTTCCATGTTGGGGGACTTTTTCTTGCCAGCAGCACATTCCAGGCTGGTGCTGTAAACCTTAATGTCAGCAAATTTGAGGCCAAAGGAGCTGCAAAACTAATTCAGGAGCATGGCGCCAGTGTGCTGTTTGATTTCCCACCTATTCTTGATTCCATCCTTACAGCCGCAAAAGAAGCTCAATATAACCTTGCATCACTCAAGGCGGTCGTCGGTCTTGGTACCAAGGACGTGATTGAGGAATATCAAGCCTTAACAGGTGGTCGTTACTACGCACTTTATGGCCAAACTGAAACTTCTTGCGTGGCCACTCTGGGCAAATATAGCGATCGGCCAGGTTCTGCAGGGAAGGCGGTAATGTTGGCCGATATTCGCTTGGTTGACGATCATGACCGATCTGTAGGCATAGGAGATGTGGGAGAAATAACCGTTAAAGGTCCTCTGGTCTTTCAAGGGTATTGGGGGCTACCTGAGGATAATGCCTACACGTTTCGTGAAGGCTGGCATCATACTGGCGATTTGGGACGTTTTGATGAGAACGGCTTTTTATTTTACGCTGGTCGAAAAGCGGAAAAAGAACTGATAAAACCTGGAGGTGAAAATGTCTATCCGGCGGAGGTTGAAAAGGTGATCCTTCAGCATGAAGCAGTGGCACAAACCGTCGTAATTGGTGTTCCTGACCCGAAATGGAAAGAGGGTATCAAAGCCATTTGCCAGCTGCATGCTGGAAAAACGGTAACATCTGCTGAGTTGATTGGTTTTGTCGGGGAGCGTATTGCTCGTTTTAAAAAACCACAGTATGTTGAATTTGTTAATGAATTACCGCTGAAAACGGATGGCTCACCGGATCGTGAGGCAGTAAAGTCTTTATACGGCAGTGGGTAGGATGTAAAAAATACCTGCTATGGTGTTACACATCGAGCAACAGAATACTTGATATTTTGAAGGATAATTCACTACACGCGGCAATGTAATTAATTATCAATTGATTAGTTAGGAGGAATGCTTACTATGAGAGTATACCAGATACTTCCCTGGTATTTATCTCTCTCTCCTGGGTGACACGAGATCTGCAGTCTCTGTCACCCTATTTTTTTTCAAATCTGAGCCTTTTGCAAAATGATGATTTTTGTTCGAAGTTAAGGCATGTGAAAAATTATTACCGCAGGCATATAATTGCTATTCCGAGGATAAAAATTTAAGCATAACGCAGAGGTTGAACGAAAAGGGCGGTTTGCAAGTGGCTCATCTGTTTGCCTATTCGTAAAATGGTTAAGAGCTATACATTATCAGATCTCTTTTTGCGCACATAGAGAATTTTATATATTCGGGCAATTGTTTTTTGGTTTTCATCGACTATCGTTGTGGTGAATTCTGGAAGGGACCTCCTTTTTTTGTCGGTTTGCGCTCTGATTATTGCCAATTCATCATCAGTAATTTCAAAGGTGGCAAAGACTCTCCCCTTGGCAGGTCTGAGAAACTCTATGGTAGCTGACTTGTCCAGGACGAGGTAGTCGCTTCCGAGAAGATTCATCAGCATGATCACAAAGTGGGGGTCTGCCATTGAGTAGAGACTGCCACCAAAATGGATACCGAAGATATTTCTATTATACCAGCGCAGCTTCATCGAAACGCTAATCTGCTTCCAGTCGCTGCTGATATGTTCGACCTTCACGCCTGCCCCAAAATAGGGGCCATAAATATTGAGGAGGCGTTTCAGGAACTTTGGGGTATGCTTCACGCTGTAGGGTTATTGCGGCAATTTAAGTGAGATTTGAGGTAAATCTATACTCATCTGCAGTTTCATCATAGATAGTGGTAACCTATAAATCATTGACAAGTTGTTCTTTCCCAGCAGTACCGATAATGATCAATTCATCGCTTTGACTGACGGTAATATTCGGATCCGGACTGATGAGTAGATTTTCGCCTCTTCTAATGGCAATAATACTGCATCCTGTTTTCTCACGAATTTGACTCGTTATTATCGATTTGCCTGCTAAGCGTGTGCCGGCAACTTTGTTAATGACCACGAGATCTTCAGTAAATAGAGAAATTTCATTTGGTCTGATAAGTCGGAAAATAATACCGGCACCAAGCGATGCGTATGACATCACCAGGTCTGCCCCTGCCGTATGCAATTTGGGGACGTTTCGCTCGAACGTTGACCTGCTGATAATTTGGATATCAGGGCGTAGCTGGCGACAGTAAAAGGTCAGGTAGATATTTATATCATCGCTGTGAGTTGTGACGATGATCGATTTTGCCGACTCAAGACCAGCAGCCTGCAGTGTATTGATATCGGCTGCATCACCGATGATGTAACTGTCCTTGATGGAGGTATTTTTAGCTTTAACGGCTCGTTTTTCAATAATCCGGTAACTGATGCCATATTCGTCAAGTGTTTCCGCCGCTGCCATCCCAACCCGACCGCCGCCGAGAATTAATACCTGGACCGTTTCTGGTTCCTGTATTTGTTTCACGGTGAAGATAGAATCGAATTTTTTGAGCTGCTGAGTGGCTCCGGCTAATATAAGAATGGTTTGAGGGGTAATCACTGTCTGAGGCGTTGACGCCTTGAATTTGCCTTTTTCCATCAAACCAATAACGGTTACTCCCGTATTCTGTCTGATGCCTAACTCGGCAAGAGTTTTACCCGCCAAATCGGTATTCATTGCAGGCATCTCGGAAATGATCAGGTCATCAAAACGGCCAATGACGTTGGTCGTTCGCCCAAGACTAAAGCTTCTCTTGCTCACGGACTCACCAAGCATTTTCATGAACTGAAAGACACTGGTGTTGCCTGCAAATTCAAGGATGTCGATAGAATGCTCATGGTCGGCATTGGTGACAATCGGAACGTCCTTATTGATCTCTCTAATGGTAAATAGAATATTAGTGCTGCTCAGATCATCATTGGTAACTACAACAATAGCAGCTTTATCAATACGGAGGCGCTCATAGGTTTCGGGACGATCGGGCTCACCGATGACAACACGATAGCCCTGGTCCTGCAGACTGTTTGCCTGATGAACATCTGAGGTGACGAAGACATAGGCGATATTGTGCTTGATAAGACGTTCAATGAGACGCGTGGTAACGGGATCAATGTGAGTGATGATGACGTGATCTCTGTCATCTTCAGGAAGTTCTCGGGGAGTCCTTGCCCGCTCCTGTGCCTCAAGCCAGGGAGAATAGAAAAACTGGATAAAAGTGAATGGTAAAATAATCAGCATAAACAGGACGCCGGAAAGAAGAACAAACATGGTGAACAAAAGTCCCACATCCGTATGAAAGGTGATGTCACCAAACCCCAAGGTAGACATTACCGTCATGGTCCAATAGAGGCCTGTTATCCAGCTGTAATAGCGCCCTTCATATTCCATCAGTACATGGAAAAGCACCGAATAGAGGATGATGATTGCTGCGAGAAAGGCGAGGAATTTCCAAAGCGTAACAAAGTTTCGCTTTACCGCTCTGTTCTGGAGGAAAAAAACAAGCTGCGAGGGCAACGTTTTCATGGCAATTATT
>JABDPQ010000406.1 GCA_013042695.1 Desulfobacterales bacterium
AGCCTTTCGGGTAGCCCTTTTCTACCAGACGACCAATGGTGATGCGGCTGATGGCCGCGGCGTCGGCCGCGTCCGAGCCTGAAATACAGGCAAAAAACCCGCAGCCCAGCACCGTTGAGGTTCCTGAACCGGCCTTCTGCCAGCCCATCGCCGCTTCCGCAACCTGCAACAGTTTCAGTGACAAACCCGTTCGCACCAGCACGTCACCGGTCAGGATAAAGAGCGGTACCGCAATCAGGGCAAATGAATCAACACCGTCAAACAGTGCCTCGCCCAGAAGCGTGAGTGGCAAAACCTCGGTGAAATAGAGCATGGCCATTGATCCAAGCCCAATAACAACCCATATCCTGACGCCGAGAAGGATCATCACAACCATGCCGATCAGCGGTCCGTAAAAACCCCAGCCGAGAACTAATTCCTGTGCCTGCTGCCCTAATGATGGAAACATTTTTTTCTCCTATTAATCAAAGAGTGGGTTGCCTTCAAACACAGGTCTGTTGGCTCTCAAGTCATTCCAATCTCGCCATAGTGACTGCAGAATGCGGACTATCATCATTGAAAATCCAATTGGAACCGCAGCAAGGAACCAGGCTTGACTTATCCTTAAGCCATGGGTGACCGAATCAAAATGCAAAGAGACCAGAACCGATTCCATAGACATATAAATCGACACGACTGCAAGAATCAGCGCGACGATATCGCCAAAGATATAAAAGATCAATTTCATCCGATTGGGTAACAGATTGAGGATGACATCTATCCTTATGTGAGCTCGTTCTTTGATCGCAGCAGAGGCGCCGATATAGGCGATGTAAATAAATGCGTATCGGGCAACCTCCTCTGTCCAGACAGATGAATAGGAAAGTACGCTGCGCCTTATCACTTCAATGAAAATGGAGCTTACAATCAATGCGTAGAGCGGCAGCAGCAGGTAACGTTCACCGTTTTTGTCGATGAGCTGGAGAATCTTTTTGAAATCCATGGGGCCACCATCGGGTTATGGTTCATTAAGGGGCGGCCAGCGCCTGACCGCCCAGTACATCATCATCCTTTTACATCATGTACATAGTAGCCGTTGAAGGTATTCGCGGCTTCCTGCAGGGCGTCGAATTTATCGACCGAGCCGAGCAGCTCCTTCTTTGTGTCGTCCCAGGCGGGCAGCTGGGCTCCAGCCTTGGCGACCCACTGCTCTTTCTCTTCCGGGGTCGGGGCATAGAACTGCACTCCGGACTTGGTCATTTCAGCCATGGCGTAGGCCCGGGCGGCCGGAACCATGGCCAGGTTCTGGCGAAAGGTTATATCACTGGCGAACTCAACGCCTTCCTGAACATCCTTGGGCAGACTGTTGAACCACTCAAGGTTGCAGGAATAGACCTGAGCATCAGGTACCGCAGCGTTGAAGGTAATCCAGGAGAGGATCTCCTTGAAACCAAATGTGTACAGGGCCCCAACGGCAGGATCCAGGGCGTCTGCCACACCTTGCTTGATGGCTGACGAGGTCTCGCCCCAGGCGACCGGGGTCGGGTTGGCGCCGAGCAGTTGGTAGAATTGCTGGAGGATCTTTGATCCCGGTACGCGGAACTTGATTCCCTGCAATTGATCCGGAGTTTTAATCGGTCCATCAATGCCTTTTCGGATCGCACAGGTTCTCGGATCGATATTGACATACCAGAGCGCCTTGAACCCTTTTGCCTCGATCTTTGGGTTGATCTCCATCTTCCAGGCATCCGAGGTGACCAGATTGATGAATCGCTGGTTCTCACCGCACATATAGGGGATGTTGATGACGTCAGCGGCGGGTGCGAACGGAGCAAAGTTGGAAATCGAGTGCTGGGCCGCCTGGATCGTGCCCCCCTGGACCTTTTGGACCAGGGCGCTGCCCGCGCCGAGCTGGCCACCCGGGGCGAGTTTGACGTAGACTTGACCATTGGTGGCATTTTCGACATTATCCTTGAAATTCCACTGCATGATCGGATATTCTCTGGATGCCCCGAGGATTTAGGCGGTGGCCACGTTCATCGTATACTTTGCAGCTTTCTGGCGCTCTTGATCATCTTTAGCCGTCGGGGCTGCAGCTTCAGCATTCAACGGAATACCGCTGCCGAGCGCGACAACCGCAGCAGTGAAACCGAATTTTGCACTCATTTCCATAAAACGACGACGATCTTTGTTCTTTACGTCTTGTATTTCATTGCGCTCTTCCATGTTTTTCTCCTGTTTTAGTTGTTGTTTGTTTCGGGGTTTGCTTTCCAGACTGCCTCTTGAAAAAGAGCAGCCACGATAAATGCGATTGACGCAACAAACATGATGAGAAACTCACCGATGTCTCCGATGTGAAACATCTCCTTTCCATAAACGATGTTTATTTTGCCAATCAGCATGTTAACCACGTAAAGACTGAATGATACAATCGCCACAATAATAGCAATCCGAGACCCTAAATTATGAGCGGCATGGTTTTGTCTATTTGTCATATCTGATCTCAACAGTTGATTTTTTCTAATCAGGTCCTGTTTGCTCTAAACATCAGGAGCCAGCCACCTTATACACGGCATTACAGTCTTCTTTACCATGTCCGGCAGAAGATGCATGTTTATACAGTTCGAGGACAGCTTCCATGGCCTTAAGGTCGAGCCCCCAGGCTCTTGCCATCTCGCAGCCGAGCCTGACGTCTTTTAAGGCAAGATCAAGTCCAAAGCGATTGTTGAAGTCACCCTCGGCGATCCACGGGCCACGAACATCCATCTGAAAACTCCGGGCTCCGGTGTCCTGCAGCAGTTCAACAAGCATTTTCTTCTCGATACCTGCCTTTTCTCCAGCTCGGAGACCTTCCGCCAGAACAGCGAGGTTGGCCATGCCAACCATGTTACTGATGAGCTTGACCGCGCAAGAGGCCTCAACACCTCCCATATAGTAGGCGGGAGCACCAATAACAGGCCAGAGTTCTGCGAGCTTTTCATATACTGCTTTATCGCCACCAATAAACAATGGCTCCTCAGCCTTTTCAGCATGGGCTGGAGTCTTGCCCAGGGTGCACTGCAAAAAGCCAATCCCTTTGGCCTTGGCGGCATCCTCAAGCTTGAGCGATGTCTGTGGATCAATGGTGCTCAGTTCCACGTGGACGGCACCCTCTTTCATTCCGGCAAGAAGGCCGTTGGCTCCCAGCATCACTCCTTCAACATGCGGGGGCATCGGCAAACTTGTGAAGACAATATCGCAACCGGCAAGATCATCGATGGCCGCTGCGGCTCTGCCAGTGGTACCGGCATCAAGGGTGCGTTTTACTGCTTCCTCGCTGAGGTCAAAAACGGCGACCTCCTTTCCTGCCCTAATGAGATTGCGGGCCAGGGGCCCTCCCATCAAGCCAACTCCGATAAAACCGATTGTCATGACAATCCTCCATCTGGGTTATTTTTTCTTCAGTATAACGTCCATATCGAACGCTCATCTTCTGCCTGATAGCGCGCCTCTGCACAACGCGGCAATCTGGTTTTTCTGTTTCGTATTAAGCCACTGCTTCGGCTGGCTCTTCAATCAGCCAGTCCAGTCCGAGTTCGACCAGTTTCCCCTTCGTGGGCCTGCCCTGGTCGTCCCAACCTGACATCTCATAGTACAGTTGAACCCAGTCCTTGAATTCCTCGGGGTCAAAGCGCATACCTTTCAAAGGCCCATCAGGCATCTTCTCAAACCAGCGGCGGATCACCGTATCGTCGTCTGGGGTGAAGCCACAGCGATTGTTGAAGATCCTCGACATGACATTGGCCCGCTCGACGCCCAGAACAATCTCGTAGAGACTGACCTCCCAGCCGGTTATGGCTTGCACCGCTTCTACCAGGCGAGAAAAGGTCAGGGCGTGGATTGGTACTGAACAGAAGTTACAGAGCCCGAGCAAATTATTGATACCCCAAGCTTTTTGGCCAATATAGAAAAAGCGGACCTTGGCGGCGTCGGTCTTCAAGGGATCCACCGGATCAAACAACCCCATCGGATAAAGCTTGCTGATTCCTTCCCCCTGGAAGGCGACATCATGGGGCGTTTCAATATGATCACCGCCGGTAGCGCCCAGGGCAAAGCCCAGCCCCATGCCGGTCTTGCCGCGACCGTCATGCAGTCCCAATTCCTGGCCTTTTATGTGAAAGGCATAGCGCTCCGCTCCTCGGCCAATCTTCTCAGCTGCCTGTTTGACGCCCTGGCAGAGCACGTCACCAATTCCCTCTCGGGCGGCAATCTGGCGAATCAGCCAGATCATCGCTTCGGCATCACCAAAACCAATTTTCCTGCCGCCAGTATCTGCCTCGGTGAGGATGCCTTTTTCAAAACACTCCATGGCAAAGGCAATCGTACAGCCCGTTGAGATCGTATCCAATCCAAGCAGATTGCAGAGCTGGTTGGCATAGGCCACAGCGGGCAGATTATCGATTGCCAACATGGAACCAAACGCCGCCAATGACTCATATTCTGGACCGCCGAAGCGCTTATCCAGAGGATAGTCAGCATTCTCGAGCTCAACCTTGCGTTTGCAGGCCACGGTACAGTGCCAGCAGGTGCCGCGTGAATGAAAAATAGTCGCGTGGTAATTGTCCGCCGCCAGCTTTTCAGCCCCTTCGAATTGCCCTTCCTTGAAGTTACGCGTTGGCAGAAAACCTGAGGCGTTAACACCCTGCACCAGCCCCGGAGTGCCTACTTTGCCCAAACCGACATTTGGCGGATGCGTCTTGACCCGTTCCCGGTGCCAGGCACCAATCTCCTTGACCTTATCCGGGTCGGCCATAGTAAGCTTGGTGGTACCGCGAACAGCGATAGCCTTGAGCTTTTTTGACCCCATAACCGCGCCCATTCCTGTGCGGGCATTGAAGTGTTCAAGGTCGTTCTGCAGGCAGGCGTAGGACACCAGGTTCTCACCAGCCGGACCGATGCTTGCTACCCGTACTCTTGCTTCTCCTGTCGACTGACGCAGGCTTTCAAGCGTCTCCCAGTTGTCAAGCCCCCAGAGGGCGGAGGCATCTCGTATTTCTACCTTGCCGTCGTTAATCCACAGATAGACAGGTTCCGTGGCAGCCCCCCTGATGATGATGGCGTCAAAACCGGCAAATTTCAACTCCGGTCCAAAATATCCGGCCGCTTCGGTTCTGGCAAAACCTCCGGTGAGCGGTGATTTTGCTCCCACCGAGTAGCGATTGAAACCGGAAATTGGGGCTCCGGTGACAACGCTGCAGGCGAAAATCAATACGTTTTCAGGACCCAGGGGATCGATATCAGGGGTGATTTCGGTAAGTAATGTTTGAGCGATTATGCCCGTTCCCCCGAAATAGGTGCGATACCAGCGTTCATCCGGTTCCTTGATCTCGTGGGTTTTCTTTGTCAAATCAACATACAAAATTTTTCCATTATAACCGTTTGCCATGTGCTCCTCCGTCTTAGTGCATTCGTGCTTTGCGTCAAATTATCAAGAATCGCTATCGAATATAGCTGTAAACAACAACTACTCATAAAAAAATGGTCAGATTAATCGTCTTAACCTTTTCTTAAGACACCTGCTTAACTCTTTGGGTCCTGAAAACACCCCCAGCTGCAACAGTCAGGACAACTAGTAATCGAACAACAGCCCCACAGGCAAAGGCACGAGCAACAACTTACTGAATAGAGTATAAAAACCTGCCACTATTGCGGCAGCTATCAATGGATAGATGAGTTTCTTTTTGGACGTCCACTCATCGTACATCGCCACCAGCATCAGCAGGATATATGTTGCAAAGCCTGAGATCAGAAAGCCCAACCAGGGCATAAGGGCACAACTTACGAGCATCACGGCAACCAATAATATACGGCGTATTGTTGACGCATCTGTGGCAGCCTCTTTTTTATCGGCAACCGGTTTGGATAAGTTCCAGAAAATCAATAGCAGACTGAAGACAATGAGGGCAATGGCAATGGCTCGTGGAAAGACATATGAGTCAGAGTCCATCATATTCGTCGTATCCCACAGTGAAATAGCGGCGATAAGGATAAACAGGCAGGCCAGCACCATACCTGACGTATCTCTTGCCTGCGTATTAATTTGATTATTCTGCATTTGAAACCCTCAACCTCAATTTTGACCAGCGCGACCGAATCACCGGATAGAACAACGACAGCAGAATAAACGCAATAATCGCCAGACTGATGGGACGCCCAAAAAACATTTTCCACAATTCACCAGTTGCAGCACCTATGGTCCACGCCTGCACAAACCCCTGTTCAGCAATACGTCCAAGAATGAGGCCCAAAACAATCGGAGAGGGGCTGAAGCCGTATCGATTAAAGATCCAGCCAACGACGCCGAGCAGAATCATGATGACGATGTCAGAGATGCTGTTGCGGATGGCATAGGTGCCAATCATGGTCATGAAAGCCACCGCAGGCACTAACATCGCTTTGGGTACGGTAATAATCGTTTTGTAAGCATAACGGCCGATTACCAACCCCACCGGCAGCATTAAGAAGGTGGCAAGGAACAGACCATAGATGAACGTGTAGACAATCGAACCACCTCCTTCGGTGAACAGGCTGGGACCTGTTCGTATCCCCTGAATCAATAGTG
>JABDPQ010000411.1 GCA_013042695.1 Desulfobacterales bacterium
GATAATGCACCGTAATGAACACCGAGGATTGCACCGAGAGGATTCAAGGCACAGTTGTAGAGGAGTTTTGCGTAAAGTGATTGGAAGATATCTTCTACTGCAAGACATGGCAGCCCCGCCTGGTTAATCGCATCTGCCAATTGTTGAGCTTTTTCTGAAATCCTGCCCGGCAAACTGGAGCCGACATGAACGGCATCAGCTGAAACGGTTATTTTGACCCGAGCTGCCTGCTCGATTTCAAAACCGGTAATTATCCGCGCACCAAGAGTTCTTTCACTACCAAACTGCGCACTAAGCTGTTCTAAATTACCGCAGCCATTTTGCATCGATGCCACAGGGCTGGTGCAATTGGATAATGCAGCAATATCTTTAGCTGCATGGTCTGTATCATATGCTTTGGTTGTAATCAGGATAAAATCATAAACGGAACCATCAGTTCCAGCGATATCTGTCATAAGATTGAGTTTTTTGGCTGAAGCATGAAAATTTCCGTAGATTCCGGTAACGCTCAAGCCTTCTTCTGCGATTATTTTTAAAAATCTCTTTCTGAGCACAAGATCAACTTGGTGGCCGGATGCCGTCAGCATGCAGCCCAAGGCCTGGCCTAGTGCCCCTGCACCATAAATGAGGAACCTCATTGGTGATTCTCCAGTTTTTAGAATTTCACTTGATACACGTCACTATAGTGGTTTCCTGCCAAGTGATTCGATTAATCAATTTTCTGTAATTTTTATTGGTGGTGGTCAGAATTTTCCGGGAGGAGATCGATAAGTAATATCTCTGTATTATTCGTAACTAGCCAGCATCACATGTATAATAAGATGTTGTTGGAGAACAATCAAGGTTGATAGATCAAGGATGCATCATCACACAGCTCCAAAGGTTATTTATACTCGGTGATGCGAAAGATCGAGCAAGGAGATTTGGTTCGTCATATTTATGTAATGGATGAGGATTTCTATTTCGGGAATGATTATTATTATTAGTCATGATAATAAGTGTGTAATTCAAGCCAATAGTAGGGGTGAGAACGAGGACGGTTTTCGTTGTTGGCAGAGAATTTACACGGTTGTACTGAAATATAATTTAATAGCAGTTACCTATCATTGAAGGTCCTCACATGAATTACTCAACACTCGTCGTACAATGTAGATTGCTAAATATCCGATCTCTGGTTTGTCTGGTTGCTTTCATACTCGTAATCACAGCAGCCATGTCACTGAAGGCAGAAGAATATCAGTGTGACGATGGGTATCCGGTTCGTATAGTGGCTCAAAATGATTTGCATAATTCACTGATATGCCGTGCCGCTGTGCAGGCAATCGATTTTCTTACCGTGTATGAATTAACTCCCAAGCGCCAGATATTTATAGAAATTATTGAAGAATCCATAGATCATCGCGGCTATATGGCTTTTGGCAGTTATGACACGAGAAGTGACAAGATCAGCCTCATGTCGATGGATTCAATTAGGAAAACTTCGGTTGAGCCAATGATATATGACGAGCTCCTTGATGATGAGCTTTTCGCAAGCGCAGTTGCTCACGAAGTGGCCCATGCTGTTGTTCAGCACAACATCACTGAGAATGCTCCGTCACCCTGCCCACAGGAATATATCGCCCATACGACACAGCTTGCAATTCTTTCAGACGAGCGTCGAAAAAAGATCATTGATCGGGTAGCGGTGACAGCCTGGCTGCCGGGTGATGCCATAAGCGATATCTATATGGCATTGGAACCAACAAAGTTCGCCGTTAAATCCTATCTGCACTTGACATCCCTTGAAGATCCTCTGCCATTTATAGAGATCCTGCTCAATGCTAAATGGTTTTATGTCTATATTCCCGGCTGAGCTGGGTGCGAGTTTGAATCCTCAGGTGCTCAACATTACTTTGCATTCTCGCTGGTAATGGACCTGGTCACCCTGCCGATTTTTCCTCTGTTGTCAAAAACTCTCGACCAGTTAGCAGGGCTCTAATAGTAATCGTTCTGGCTCTCCTGCCTGGACAGCCAAAACGATTGATTGACGAAATTATTTGAGCACTATCCTGAATCCGTGAGCGTCCAAGAACACTACAGATGCAAGGCGGCAACAATGTTGGTAATACTTGGGTATATCAACGAGTTGTCAACACAGCAGATGTCGTGTTATCGGGCGCCCCGAAGGGCGGC
>JABDPQ010000418.1 GCA_013042695.1 Desulfobacterales bacterium
AATAATCCAGGAGAGAAACAGGGTGACGATGAGAAAAACCCCAAGAGCAGAAAAAGAGAAATATTTAACCAGCGTAAAAGGTTGAAGACTTGAGTCTATCCTCTGCTGCCTGCTCGGTTGCTCACCGTTATTTCCAGGTTGTTGGTCAATCATGGCATACTCCGCACCGTCTGCAAATTTTTGTATCACAGGGAACGGTGAGCTTCGAATCAAATGATTTAAGATACTCTTCCCACAGATAATCTTCGTTTATGGAATGATCAATGATGTACCATGGCAAGTAGGTTGCATTGGTATATTGGCTGGTGGCGAAATATTCCCCTGCAACACCGTGCCGCTTCATAGACTGCTTCCATGATATACCCGAAGCTGCCATATCCAGCAATATCGGAGCAAGTCTGCGGTCTCCACGCGAAAGAATTGCCTGAAACAATACATGCTCAGGATTGTCAAAACTGATGCGCACATTGGCCTGATTAGCTACCCCTTTTTTTAAATAGACAATTTTCTTTCTCAAAGATGCAACTGCATCATCGACCGAAATAACCCCTTCCGGTACAGAAGTAATAACGGCTCCATACGGATGATACTGGAACGGAGTCCAAGGTTTAGGTACAAAACTGTTCACTGAAATAATTAATTCGCACAAGCGTCCGCGCTTCTGTCCAATAGGGTTGATGGTCTCACGGATTTTTCTGAGAAGTACAAGGAATTCGGCTAGATCGTCTTCTCCTTCCGTTGGTAAGCCGATCATCAGATAGAGCTTTAATTTGTATAGACCTGCCTCTGTAAGCTTCCTGGCCGCATCAAGCAGATCTTCTTCGTTAAGGCCTTTGTTGATAACCTTCCTCAGCCTTTCCGAAGCACCGTCGGGGGCGATAGCGATACTTTTCAACCCACTTTGAGAAAGCAATTTGATTACTTTGGGTGAAATCTTATCTGCCCTGAGCGATGAAAATGACAATGAACAGCCGCTTTTGGTAATCTCATCTGCTATCGCTTCCAGGGAGTCCTCACTCGTCATCTCCATGCCAAGCAAGCCAATCCGCTCGATGCCTTCAGGACGCTGCCGCATACTATGCAAAACCGCTTCTTTGTCCCACATTCGTGGCGGACGGTAGATGAAACCCGCTGTACAAAACCTGCAGCCACGTGTGCAACCGCGTCCGAGTTCGGTTAAATAAAGATCGGCAAATTCCGTCTCTGAGGTCAATAATTCAGAATGGCTGGCGGCACCGCCTGGCGGCAAAACGATCTTTTTGATTCGTGCCGGCATATCAGCGGCCGGGCGCATTGCCTCTAAGCGATCTTGAGCGTCATAAATTGGTGTATAAAAGCGCGGTGCATAATAGCCTACGAAATCTCTATTCAATAGCTGCAGCAACTTATTGCGACTTCTGAAGGTGTCTATCTCGTGCAGGAGTTCGAGCAGAGGCGGCAGCAAAGGCTCTGCCTCTCCGACAACGAAGAGATCAATAAAAGGGGCGAGCGGTTCCGGGTTCATAAACGTCGCCACCCCTCCGCAAATCACCAATGGATCTCCTGGTGCAATTATATCGGAACGACGCTCTGCATATGGCTCGAAATCAGCACTAACGAGCAGCTTAACGAGATTGACATAATCATGCTCAAAACTGATGGAATAAAAAAGTAGGGGAAAATTGTCAATAGGCCGTCCTGACTCAACCGATACTGGTTTTTCTGCCTTTTCAGGCAAAAATATCCGTTCGCAAACAATACGATCGTCTTCATTCAGCAGCTTGTATACGAGCTGAAAGCCCAGGCTGGACATGCCAACCCGATATGTGTTGGGGTATAATAAAGCAACCGGCAGACGACCGGTCCATTTTTTTAGATAGGATCCTTTTTCCTGATCGAGCAGCCACGATCTGGAATCTGCTCTCCCAGCAGCGTTGGTCTTTCGGTATTTACTCTGTTTTTTATGACCCAAGAGACCCCGCTCTATTCGGAGCTATTAATTCGCCTTTTTCCTCAAATAGGTCGGAGTTTCGAGATAATCTTCATACCAGCCCTCTTCCCGAAGACGTTCATCCTTATCTGAACGCCGTCCAGGACTCAGATTATCAAAGGCATCAAAGTTTGAATTTGGCAGGGCGGTTACTTTCTTCTGAGGATTGGTTGGAGCAGGCTTCATAACCGGTTGTGATTCCCTGTCCAAGTTGTTTTTTTGCTGCTTTAAGGGAAGATCACCAACTTGAGCAATGGTCTCCTGCCGAGAATTAATATCGCCAACTCCGGTCGCGATCACCGTTACGTGCAGTTCCTCGCCGAGATTATTGTCATAGAGAGCACCGATGACAACTTTTGCGTCCTCATCTACCTTGTCTTGAATGAGCGCGGATGCTTCCATGAATTCTGCCATGGTAAAACTCTCTTCGCTGGCAGAGATATTTATCAGCAGTCCCCGAGCTCCGTCAAGTCCCACCTCCTCGAGCAATTGATTATCAATAGCACGTTTTGCTGCCTCCGTAGCCCTGCTCTCCCCAACAGCAACTCCTGATCCCATTATTGCTGGTCCTACTTCTTTCATGACAGTTCGCAGGTCAGCAAAATCCGCATTGATGAGACCGGGAACATTGATCAGATCAGTTATACCTTTGACGGCCTGTAATAATACGGTGTCTGCCAGGGCAAGCATATCCGAGAGTTTTGATGTCTTCTGCATCAAGCTGAGTAAACGATCGTTTGGCACCGTGATAATCGTATCGGCATATTCCTGTAACTCTTTCCAGCCTTCTTCAGCATTTCGGGCCCGATGCTTACCTTCAAAACTAAAAGGTTTGGTAACAACTGCTACCGTCAATGCTCCAAGTTCCTTGCTCATTTTGGCGACAACTGGCGCTGCTCCCGTTCCGGTTCCACCGCCAAGGCCTGCCGTGACGAAGACCATGTCACTTCCTTTGAGAGCCTCCTTGAGGTCCTCAACGGATTCGTGAGCAGACTGAGCGCCCGTTTCCGGATCGGCTCCAGCACCAAGACCTTTGGTAATACTTGGCCCAATCTGCAGACAGATATCTGCATTCGATTGTGCCAGCGCCTGCTTATCCGTGTTGGCAGTAATAAATTGGACGCCCTGGAGTCTATTGGCTACCATCGTGTTGATGGCATTGCCGCCGCCACCGCCAATGCCAATTACCTTTACAACCGCGACACCTTCCGTTTCGGCCATTCTAAACGGCATGTTGGTCTCCCTTCAATATCATGAGATTCTATACACTTAGGAGAGAAACTCTGAACAAGTTTCCATACTGATGAATATAGCATCTCCATTTATTCACTTAAACAAAAAAGTCCCGCTCTACATAATTTTTTTAAACCAACCTTTCATTTTGTCCATCACGCCCACGTCAAAATTCATGGATGTCAGCTGCTGATCTCTGCCATACATGACAAGTCCAGCACCGGTAGTGCAACGAGGTGTAAATATGCCTTCGACATCACCTCCAACACCAACCGGATAACCGACTCGAACCGGCAAATCGAGAACCTGTTCGGCAAGATCAACAATATGTGCCAACAAGGCAGTGCCTCCGGTCAAAACAACTCCCGCATTGATCCTATTTTTCTGGCCTGAGGCAATCAATTCTCGATCCACAATCTCCAGAATTTCAATCATTCGAGCCTCAATAATATCCACCAGTACCTTTTGGGTAACCCGCCGAGGCTCTCGATCACCGACAGAAGGAACATCGACAACATGATTGGCTTTTACAATTGAGGAAAGTGCGCTGCCGTAATCCTCTTTTAACCGCTCAGCTTCAGCCAGCGGAGTACGCAGACCAACTGAAAGATCATTAGTCAGATTATGGCCTCCGAGACCAATTTCACAGGTATGCCTGATGGTACCGTCACAAAAAACGGCAATATCAGTCGTTCCACCACCTACATCAACAAGGGCAACACCAAGTTCCATTTCGTCCGGCCCAAGAACAGACTTGGCGGAAGCAATAGATTCTAGAACCAGGTCAGCCACTTCAAGACCTGCCTTATTACAGCAGGTTACAAGATTATGAACAGCGCCAATATCAGCGGTAACAATATGGACATTGGTAACCAGCCTGACACCGGTCATACCAAGTGGATTTTGAATGCCGGTGTGATCGTCAACCATATATTCCTGGGGCAAAACATGAATGACTCGCTGGTTTTCGGAAATCTTCACGGTGCGAGCAGCCGAGATAACTTCCTGGATATCGGTCTGCTTTATCTCCCTGCCATTTATTGCAAGTATCCCCGGGCTGTTGAATCCTTTTATGTGATTGCCGGCAATACCGACATAAACGGCATCGAGATGACAACCGGATATATCTTCAGCTACTTTGACAGCCTTGCGTATTGACGCAACCGTACTTTCGATGTTCACGACAACGCCTTTGCGCATGCCAAGCGAAGGGGCTGTTCCTACTCCGATTATCTGTATCTGATCATCAAAGACCTCTCCCACGACACAGCATATTTTAGTTGTGCCGATATCCAGTCCGACAATAAGGTCGCCGCGTTCACTACTTCGACGACTTTGGGGTAGTTCTATTGGGGTTTCCTGCTCGTAGCTCTCTTCCATTATCAAATCATCCTGAATCTCTGTAACCGACGATCACCTTATTCGTCAGATAATCCATTTTAATATAGGTGACACGGGCGATATCCATGCCCGTTTTTCTTGGTCTGTATAGTACTTCAAGTACCTTTTTAAGCCTGATATACCTCTTTCTGACTTCACCGCTGCCATAAAAAATGGGAAATGGATGCTCAACTAAATGAACAATAATGCCATGGTCACTGGTTAGATGTATCTCTGAGATAGATTGTGCCGGCAGATTCGGGTCATTACCTCGGACTAAGCGAAGAAAATGTAACGACTCTTTAAGCAGCTTTACCCGTTCCGCACTATCAGTTACTTGCTCAAGGCCACTAATAACAGGGTAATCCAGGTCCATTCCCCCTTCTACCTGCGCAAATGACTCACCTTTTTGATCAAGATAAAATAGAGATGCATGCTCTTCTGCGCCTACAGCGAGGAGTGCATATGGAACAAATTCACCAATCTGCAGCACCACCTTATCGGGCCAATGTTTGATCACATCAACCGTTTTTACCCATTTATTTTCTGCTTTAATGGCTTGTGTAACTGCTTCCGAGTCGACAGCAAGCAAACTGGAACTAACCTGTAACCCAGAAGAATTACGAACCTTTACGGTTGAAGCTTTTCTACAACCGCTAACCGTAATGGAAGAGATTCGAAAATAGTCCAACTTCTCAAAAATACCGGCAACATTGCCGATGCCATCGGCTCTAATGAACAGGCCAACCGATGCGGCCAAACAGATAACAAGAACAAGTTTTCTAGGCCATGTATTTCTCTTGTCTACCTCATTGTAAGATTGTAATGAAGCCGTCTTTTTTTTGCCCCAATATATATTGAGTTTTCTCAGTATGTTTCTTTTCTGCTTATGCTCATCCT
>JABDPQ010000419.1 GCA_013042695.1 Desulfobacterales bacterium
TCCTTCTCATATCTAAGCCAGGCTCTTACGGGTTTTGCCATCCTTGGCTATCTTAATCGCTTTTATCCTGAGATGACTATTGTTGTCGGGGGAGGTCTGATAACCTCCTGGATGAGCAGTCCACAGTGGAATTCACCCTTTACGGGTCTGGCACATCATCTTATCAGTGGCCCTGGTGAGAACGAGCTTTTATCAGTGATGAACCAGGAGCCCCTGCAACGGTGTGGCAGATTTGACTATGATGACTTCCCATGCAATCATTACCTGTCGCCGGGTCTCATTCTCCCCTATGCAGCGTCAGCTGGCTGCTATTGGAAACAGTGTACATTTTGCCCGGACCGGGCAGAAAAAATTGGCTACAACCAGATACATCCCGCCACGGTAACCAGTGATCTCTCATACCTGATCAATCGTCACCAGCCAATGCTTCTTCATTTTCTGGACACCGCCATCAGCCCAGCGCTCCAGAAGCATCTGGTAAATCAGCCACCCGGTATACCGTGGTATGGTTTTTCTCGATTCGAAAAAGAACTTGAAGATTATGTATTTTGTCAGGCACTCAGAAAATCTGGCTGCATCATGCTGAAGCTGGGGCTTGAGTCAGGGTCTCAGGACGTTCTTGACCAGATGCACAAAGGTATAAAGCTGGCACGGGTCTCACAGATACTTTCTCATCTCGAAAGCGCAGGCATTGCCACTTATATCTACGTGCTCTTCGGTACTCCGTATGAGACCGAAAAAGACGCCTTGATGACCATGAAATTCATCAAACAACATCGAAGTGCAATCACCTTCTTAAATATTGCAATCTTCAATATGCCCGTCTGCAGCCCAGAGGCGGCAGAAAATGCCAATCGTTTTTCAGATGGTGATCTTTCACTCTATTGTGATTTTGAGCATCCGTACAAGTGGAACAGAAAAGCAGTCAGAAATTTTCTGCAAACACGCTTCCGTAAAGATCCCCATATTAATCAGATCATCCTCAGGGACCCGCCGGTTTTTACCTCCAACCACGCGCCTTTATTTCTGCTAAACGACGCAGCTTCGGCCTTCTCGCTTGAAGACATAACATGAGCACCATCTCCACCATGTACAAATCAAACCCAAACAATCAGCTCTTGCAATCAGCAGGGTACCAGCGTTTAATTACGTTCTACGAGTTCTATTTGAAATGTAAGGTTCTGGCCCGCAAGTGGAGGGTTTGCGTCCAGTGTTATGTTTTTTTCGTCGAGCTCAACAACGCGCATCTTCAGAATGTCACCACTGGCGCCTCCGACTTCCAACATTTGACCAATTTCCGGTTTTAGCCCCGGCGGAATCTGCTCAACCGGTGCAATGATGACCAGTTCATCTTTGCGCTCACCGTAAGCCCGCTCAGCAGGGATTGTAACATCCTTTGTTTCTCCCACTTCCATGCCAATAACGGCATCATTAAAACCTGGAATAACCTTACCACTGCCGATGGTAAACGACAGAGGTGGTTTTCCCTGTGACGAGTCGAATATTTCTCCATCTTCCAACGTACCGGTATAATGGACTTTTACTGTATCACCTTGTTTTATGGTCATGTACCTGCTCCTTTCATAGCTGTTTATGTTTTTCTTTCCTGCTCATGATAATCACGAATTAAGCCGGGTACTATAGCATAAGAATTAATTGACACCAATACAGCCTCTTCTGTATCACTATGACACACCCATACCCCTATCTGAAAGATTGAACTGAAGCCGTATCTTTGTTACAGTTTTTTCGTCTCATTTTTTTACATGTCTGTAAGCACAACAATCAGCGAAAGGGGGCAAAATGAACATCGACATGAACAAAGGCGGCATACCCACCGCAGATGATATGCGTCGGGAGATCGAGATATCCCATGAACGCTCTAAAAAGTATGGCATATCCAGCGAAGTGAGGAATATCTCACAGGTAAAACTCTCACCCTCAGAGCTTGAAGCAAAGCGAAAGGATGCAAAACACCTTCTTGAAGTCGTAGTAGCACACATTCAAGAGTTCTATGAACTGCTCTCTCCCAGTGATTTTATGGTGGCCTTCGCTGATGAAGATGGCTACATCCTGCATCTGGATGGAAGTGATGACATCAAGACTAAATTTTCAGAAAGAAATTGCGCTCCTGGTTATCGCTGGACCGAGCGTGATGTCGGCACAACGGCAATCAGCCTGTGTCGCAAACTGCAGTCATCAATTCAGCTAAACGACAAGGATCACTTCTGCAAAAGGGCCCATGGCTTCACCAGTTCTGCTGCCCCTATTTTCGGACGTCAGGGGATCCTGGAGGGTGTACTGGTGGTATCCGGACCAAGCAGTAAAATCCACCCGCACACCCTGATCATGATCACCATGGCGGCCCGCTCGATTGAAAAACATATGCGTCTTCTTCGCAGAAATACCGAAATGTCTCTCTATATTGGCTTTCTGGATAGTGTTCTTGAAG
>JABDPQ010000157.1 GCA_013042695.1 Desulfobacterales bacterium
TGCCGAATTTACCAAAATCTATGATCATTTTATAGGTTGGCTTATGAGTCCTTGTTTCATACTCAACTTCAACTACTCTGCCCACCCGGATATCTAGTGTGGCGAATGAATCATTAAAGGAGACCAGTGGTTTTATCTCTTTTGCCATTTACTATTGCGTTGTAATATGAACATGTTTCTATACTTCCACAGAGCAGCGGATAAATGCCAGGCAACTATCAGCGTGAAGATTATGCCGTATTATCGATGCCAGACATAAACGCTGCCGGGTTATCTTTAAAAGCCTGAATACATTGAAGACAAATACATACTTTGCGCTTTTTAGTTTCTGGAACAAGGTTGAGCAGATCCTGAGGTATTTCTACATTTTTACACCAGCACGGTTTATCATCGTGGGCCATACATTTGTTGACAGTCTGGCAGAACGGGCATAGAGCCTCGCTTATTGTCTCTTTCATGACGATGTTCCCATAAATGGCAGATTGCAATACTCGCCAGCCCATAGAGATTATACATTTATAGAATACCATGTAGACGAGACTGACTACAGGATAATTGTCAGGATATGCGTGTTAGGAGATGCTCTCTAGCACGAGTGATTGAGCCACTTGCAAAACGCCCTTTTCGTTCAACCTCTACGTTATGCTTAAAATGTTATCCTCGGAATATCAATTATATGCCTGCGGCAAAATTTTTCGCATGGTTTGACTTAGAACGAAAATCATCATTTTACAAATGGCTCGATTAATTTTCATTTTCAATGAGATCGATAATCGGCTTGATATTCGGCCTGTCACCAGGGCCCGAGCCAACGTGATGCATGCGAATAATACCATCAGGGTCAATCAGCACATTACCACCGCGCTGATTGATATCTCCACGAGATTTTTGCAGACGCTGCCCTCTCAGGATTGCTCGCGCATATGCATACCATGTTCTGGGACCCCAGATATCCAGAAACCGTGCTGAAAACATGCCGAAATAATGGTACAGCTTCTTATCCAGATCAAGATAGTAGTCGTAATCACGTGGGTTTGAGCCTGATATTGGCAGGTTTTTTTCTTTTTCTTCAAAGGTTATTGCAATTATCTTAAGGTTGTTTTTCTGCAATGCTTCCTGCTGCTGCCACAACTGTGACAGATGATCTTGACAAGGCAGTCAGCCGCGATGACGAAGGAAAATTATCAGTAACCACGACCCTTCGAACTCGGCTAATGAAATGGTGCGGCCCTGCTCAGCAGTCAGACTAAAGGGAAACACCTTTTCACCCGTTCTATTCATAGTGACAATAGCTGACATAGCTCTTTCAGGTTGATGATACCAGAAGTCCATCTTGCAGCAGAAGGGTGCGATCCATCCGATGAGCAAGCTGCAGGTTATGAGTAACCATCAGGATGGCCAATGAACGTTTTTGACAAATATCCTGAAGCAGTTTAAAGACCAGTTCACCTGCTTTGCTGTCGAGATTACCGGTCGGCTCGTCTGCTAGCAGGAGATCCGGCTCCATAATCAGGGCCCGGGCTAGGGCCGTACGCTGCTGCTCACCACCGGAAAGTTCGCTGATGCGATGTTCCTGGCGATGATCAAGTTTAACCGCTGCTAAAAGCTCTTGAGCTGGGCGACGAGCCTGCTGAAGACTCTTTCCGGCTATAAGGGCCGGCATCATGACATTTTCAAGCGCAGTGAACTCGGGCAGAAGATGATGAAACTGAAAAATAAAACCAAGAGATCTATTTCTGAATGAGGCGAGTTCCCTGTCGTTTTTGGTATCAAAACGCTCTTCTCTAAAAAAAAGTTCGCCTTTGCTCGGTAAGGCGAGCGTACCGAGTATCTGCAGCAGGGTGGTTTTTCCCGACCCGGATGCACCAATGATTGCTGCCATCTCACCCGCTTTGATGGCAAGATTGACACCTGTCAAAACATCAACATGTTTAACTCCATTGCCATACACTTTATGAATGTTGACGGCCTCGAGCAAAGTGGATGTCATGAAAGTACCTCGGCTGGTTTTACTTGAGAGGCCTTCCAGGATGGATAAAGCGTAGCGCTGAGGCTTATGATAATAGAGCAGCAGGCAATGAGAATAACATCAAATGGCAGGACTTTGATTGGCAGGGTCGTCATGGGGTAGACGTTTGAGGGCAGCTCGATAAATTGATAGCGAGAGAGAAGTTCGCACAAGCCGAGTCCCCCAAGGACACCAAGAATAGTTCCTGTCAGAGAAATAACCAATCCCTGCAGGAAGAAAATTCTCATGATAGAGGAAGAGGTTGCTCCCATGGATTTCAAGATAGCAATGTCCCGTCCTTTTTCCATTACCACCATTACCAGGGCACTGATAATGTTCAGGGCGGCCACGAGGATAATCAGTGCCACGCAAATAAACATGCCAATTTTTTCTAATTTGAAAGCTGCGAATAAATTTCTGTTCATTGCCATCCAATCACGGGTTATGGTTCCCGGCCCTACCTTTTCAGCAATGGCGGTGGCTATCACATCAGCGTTGTTGAGTTCTTTTTTCTCAACGCTCACTTCAATGCCATGAACAATATCTCCTGTTTCAAGGAAGGTCTGGACGTCCGGTATGGCCATATAGGCAAGTGATGAATCGTATTCATACATACCTGACTCAAAAATACCCACGACACGACTCGTTTTTATTTTTGGTATGACACCCATTGGTGTCAGCGGCCCGGATGGTGAAATGAGTCTGACCTTCCCCCCTGGACCTAGCCGCAGATCATCAGCGAGTTGTTTACCGAGAATGATGCCGGGTATCGAACGGTCCTGTTTGCCGGTCAAATCATAAATAGAACCGGAAATCATCTGATCACCAAGACTGATAACCTTTTCGGCAGAGGCTGGCTCGATACCTCGCAATACCACGCCTGAACCGCCAGAAGTACTGCTGAGCAATGTTTGAGCGTAGAGATAGGGTGTTGCACCAGTGACACCTGGTACCGTCAGAACCCGCTCCCGCATGAGCTTGTAGTTATGAATTGCCCCTTCGCTTCTTTGCACAATAATGTGAGAGTTGATGCCAAGGATCTGGTCCCTTAAACCATCGGTGAATCCAGAGTATACAGATAATACTACGATCAGAGCAATAACCCCTACAGTAATGCCGGCAACCGAGATCAGGGAAATAAGCGAAATAAACCCATGACGGTGTTTTGCTCGAAGATATCTAAGGCTGATAAACCATTCGTACATATTAGCTGTCTGCCTGGCTGGCTTTAGGTTCTTCTTGTTGCTCTGGAGCGGACGTCTTATCTTCGGGCTTCATGTGTGGAAATAAGATGACGTCCCTGATAGAGGGGGAATCCGTCAGCAGCATGACCAATCGGTCTATGCCGATTCCTTCACCTGCAGCTGAAGGCATGCCATACTCAAGAGCTCTGATATAATCGCGATCAAGTTCAGGGTGTATCTCGTCGTCATCGCCCCTTTCGGCTATTTGTTTTTCAAAGCGTCTGAGCTGGTCCGCGGGATCATTCAGCTCGCTAAAGGCGTTGGCGATTTCGCGGCCGGTAATAAAAAGTTCGAACCGATCAGTTACTCCGGGATTCTTCTCGTTACAGCGTGCCAGAGGCGAAACTTCTGTTGGATATGAGGTAATGAAGGTAGGGTCAATGAGCTGATCTTCGACCAGCAACTCAAAAAGTTCAGTTTTTGCCTTCCCCGCTCCAGCCCGGACTTCAAGATTAATTCCTTTTTGTTTGGCCAGGGTAATTACCTTGGTATCATCGGCAAGGATGGATGGTTCTATGCTGCCGATCTCGATGAGTGCTTCATCCATAGTCAGTCTTTTCCACGGAGGAGCGAGGTTAACCGCTGTTCCCTGATAGGTAATCTCCAGGGTACCATGTATTTCCTGACAGATTGCTGAGATCATTTCTTCAGTAAGATCCATCATGTCATGGTAGGTTGCATATGCCTGGTAAAACTCAAGCATGGTGAATTCGGGATTGTGGCGTGTTGAAAGTCCTTCATTTCTGAAATTTCTATTGATCTCAAAAACCTTTTCAAAACCGCCGACAAGCAGACGTTTGAGATAGAGCTCAGGGGCAATTCTCAAAAAAAGGTCCATGTTGAGTGCATTATGGTAGGTCTTAAACGGCTTGGCGGTTGCACCTCCAGGAACCGGCTGCATCATTGGCGTTTCGACTTCAATGAAGCCATTTTTGTTGAGATAATCCCTTACCAGCCTGATGATTTCTACGCGTTTGCTGAAGGTTTCTCTGCTTTCCGGAGTTACGATCAAATCTACGTATCGTTGTCGGTAGCGAGTTTCAACATCAGAGAGGCCATGCCATTTATCCGGAAGGGGACGCATGGATTTAGAAATCATAGATGCCGTTCTGGCATGAATGGATAATTCACCGGTCTTGGTCTTAAACAACGTACCAACAATGCCGACTATGTCACCGATATCCCATTTTTTAAATGTGGCAAACTGTTTATCTCCAACCGTGTCCCTGCGCAGATATACCTGCATTCTGCCACTACTGTCGGCAATGCTGAAAAAGGCCGCTTTACCGAATTTACGCATGCTCAAAATTCTCCCTGCAACAGAATAGATCCTCTCCCCAGATTCATGCTGCTCCGGCTCGAGTCCATCCCCTTTAGGAAGGAGTTCGCGGATTCGGTTCTGCGGTTTAAAGGTATTGCTGTAAAGATTCACGCCAAGCTCGGCAAGGGATAATGCCTTTTCCCGGCGTTGAGCAATTAGTAGATTGTCGTTACTCATGCTTGGATGTTCCTGGTTTGTGACGCTAGGTTCTTACCATGTGAATCAATGGCTACCTGGTTTATCACATCGTTGCTCAAAGGTACTCCTTTCCATAAAAAAAAGCGGCACCATGCCGCTTGAAGATAATGATACTCATGGGGTGTGCAGCCCACTATCCGTTTACTGATAAACGGCGATGTTGTCAATTCTTTTCAAGAAGGGATACCGTTTCAATGTGATGCGTCTGGGGAAACATGTCAATGGGTTGAAGTCCGTTTATCGTGAATCCTTGCTTGAGAAGTTCGTCAAGATCACGACAGAGCGTTGCCGGATCACAGGAAACATAAACTATTCTTCATTTTGTCAGTAAACCAAGCAACGGGGCAAGAGCGGGCATCCCTTGCCGAGGCGGGTCACAGATAATTACATCGAATGTCGCCTTACGATTGATCAGTCTTTTGCAGCTCTCAATTACGTCTGACTTTTCAAATGTTGTATTGGCAATATTGTTTTGAGAACTATTAAAACAAGCACTGCGTATGGCTGAGCCCTGATTTTCAATACCATGAACGTGTGCTGCCCGCAGGGCAACGGGTAGTGCAAAGTTGCCCATGCCGCTATAGAGATCAAGTACGCGGTCAGAAGGCGCGAGGGCAGAAAAGCGTAAAACGAGTTCAACCAAACGCTCGTTTTGTTTCATGTTTACCTGGCAAAACCCTCCAACCTCCCATGATAATGTCAACGGACGATCTGCTTGTAATATCGTACTCATACGTCTGCTCGCCGAACGATTATGGTGTCCAAAGGGCCCCTGCATGGAGAAACCATTTCCTGAAAAAAATACGCCGGATAACGTCTTGATTTTCTTGCCGAGACATGCAGCGTTTTTTTGATCAGCAGCGCGTGGTCTGCGATTGAGATGTAATAGCAAATTGAGGCTTTCAGTGTAGGGATTATGCAGTATTTCAAGTTCTTCCAAGATGGGGGCAAGGCTGAGGTATTCGCCACTCTCAGGCAATGCGCTCAGGCAATCATTAATAATCGGCGGGGCCAGCAGGCACTTGTTGATAGCAATTACGTCATGGGAATGAAATTTATTAAAGCCGAATCTCCCGCCATTAATGATTTTTAAACGAATTCTCTGACGATAGCCAAACTGCAAAGGTGCGCTGATCGTCAACGGAATGTCTGCAGAAAGCTCTTTTAAGATCATGGAAGGCTGCCTGAAGAGAAGGTCTGCAATGATCTGCTGCTTTATGGTACATTGGAACACATAATCAGCATGCTGCAGGTCGCAGCCGCCGCATTTGGTGTAATATGAGCATGGGGCGGTAATACGGCGGGGATGGGATTCAATCGTCTCAGTGACCTGTGCATACTCGAGGCGCTTCTTTTGCTCCAAGGGCATGGTGCAGACTGTCTCGCCTGGAAGCGCGTATTTTACCAATACCGTCTTGCCGGCTTTTAGACTGCTTAACCCATAGCCACCATTAATAACCTTTTTTATGGTAAAAAAATCGCTTTTGCTGTAGTTCACCATTGAAACATACTATAATCAGTTGCTGAAAATCAGCGTAGTTTAAACATGCTTTGTCTCTGTGGAGTCAGAGCATTTAACCAACTGTCCATACTACTGTATCCTTGCACTTTCGAGTCACCTTTTTTTGTTTATTGTGTCTTTTTGCACTGCCTGCCAGGTGCTGGAGTGAACCTGCTCTTACGGTTTCCGTTGAAGGGGTGGAGGGCAAACTCTATGACAATATCATGGCCCGGCTGCGGATCAACATCTACAGCCAGAGCAGCGCGCTCAATGAGGTTGAGATCAAGCGACTGCATCGCCAGGCACCAACCGATATAGAATCGGCTTTAGCGCCATTCGGCTATTATGCACCCTCGGTGAGAAGCTCACTGGTGCAAAATGAAAAGGGCTGGCTGGCGCGCTATACGGTCCAGACCGGCGCCCCGGTAACCGTCTCAAAAATTACCGTCGCGGTGACAGGAGAAGGTAAAGAACTGCCTGAATTGAGCACGCCACATGATCAGGTTGCTCTACGGCTGGGCGAGCCGCTGCGCCATACGCTTTATGAAGATGCTAAACGAGCCTTGATCAGACGAGCCCGTGCCCTCGGGTTTCTTGATGCCTATTACTCAACTCATGAAATACGAATTCACCGCGATAAAAAGAGTGCTGAAATTGAGCTGATACTCGAAACGGGTTCGCGTTATATTTTCGGTAAAACTACTAGTGATCAGGAAATAATCACCCATGAGCTGCTGATGCGTTTCTTGTCATACCAGGATGGCGATTACTTTACGACCCGAAAACTTTTTGCTACGCAGCGCGATCTCTACAGAACTGACTATTTCAGTTCAGTCATCGTCGAAGGTGATACAGCAAATCCCGACGGCACTGCTATTCCGATAAAGATAGCGCTTGAGCCTCTTGAACATTACAATTTTTACGGTGTCGGAGTTGGCTACGCGTCCGATATAGGCGCTTATACAACGCTTGAGTGGCGTAACCCACTGTTCAACAAGAAAGGGCATCGCGTATCAAGTTCTTTTCTCGTTGGTGAAAGGGAGACTCATTGCGTGCTGAATTATCGGATTCCCATAGCTGATCCCCGATTCAATACCTTCGGCCTTTCTGGATTATGGAATCGGGAATCATGGGAAAATACGGTAAGCAACGCACTTTCAGCCGGAATGTCTTACGAATATCTGACCCCACGAAGACATCTTGGTATCTCTATTGAAGCATTGGATGAGGATTATCGAGTTGGAGATACAAAAGGTGAGAGCAAGTTATTAATACCGAGCCTTCAAGGCTCCATGGCAATTGCTGATGATATCGTCAACACTAAAAACGGTTTGAGAGTTACCGCGGTAATTTCCGGCGCTCAGGAAGGGATTCTTTCAGATACCTCCTTTCTTAAATTACGGGGAGACGGACGAGTGGTTTTGAGTCCGTTTTCGAATTGGCGTCTTCTTGGACACGGGTCTGCCGGCATCATTTTGGTTGATTCTATTGACGATCTTCCGCCATCGCTGAGATTTTATGCCGGTGGCAACAAGAGTGTGAGGGGCTATCGATACAGAAGCCTCGGTCCCGTTGACAGCTCCGGCACCGTTATTGGCGGGACGTATCTGCTCTCGGGCAGCATTGAATGTGAACGTCGTATTTCTGAGCTCTGGCGTCTATCGGCATTTTATGACGTTGGCAACGCCATGGACGATCCCAATATCGATCTTGCCCATGGGATGGGGATTGGCGTAGGAATTGTACTTCCGTTTGGGCAGGCAACTCTCGATTTTGCCTATCCCTTAACGGTCGAGGGCAGTTCGCAATATGTTTTCTTCAGTGTCGGAGCAGACCTGTGATACGGCGAATCCTGGCATTATTAACTGCCCTTTTTATTCTGACACTGTGTCTGCTGTCTTTTCTCCTATTTAGTAGAACAGGATTTGATTTCGCCCTTTCCCAGGTAGCATCTCGAACCGGAGGGTCGGTAACCATTGGCACCAGCAGTGAGGGCCGAATTTTAGGTGATTGGCAGCTTCAGGATGTTACGGTCACTGCGGATGCAGTAACGGTTCGTATTGGAGTTGTACGGGTTGAATGGCATCCTCTCAAATTGCTTCGAAGAGATGTGCATATCGTCGATATAGCAGCTCAAGAGGTTGAGGTGATGGTAGCAGACGAGAAGACTAAGTCTGGTGAACAGACCAAATTTGACGGTTTGCCAAAAGTCTCAGTGCCCGTCGGTTTCATTATTAATCGACTGAGCATTGACAATGGATCGCTTCATCTTTCCGACTCTAAAGATGGCCCGTTTGTTCTCAACCACCTCTCATTTTCACTTGTTGGTAGGGAGGAAAATCTGCAACTCAATGATTTTGAGCTGAAGACGCCACTATACGGAGCTTCGCTGACAGGAAAACTCACCATGTCCGGGAGTTGGCCTCTCTTGGTAAATGGCAGTTGGTGGTATGGGGAAAATGAGGACGACCAGTTTCACGGGCGCTTTGCTGTTGGCGGCCCGCTTGAAACAGTCGATCTGTCTGTGTCTGTGATTCAACCTATTGAGGCCGAGCTGACGGGCAGTGTTAAAAACATGCTGCAAGACCTTTCATGGCACCTGCAAGGACGCGCCCTGCAGGTGAACCCGAACTATTTTGTTGCAGATTGGCCGGATTTCTCGACAGATCTGTCAATTAAGACTCAAGGGGCACTGCACAACTACCAGGGTATCGTCGAGGCGACATTGAAGGGCAGCGGGTTGCCTGCAGACCTTTCGTTACATGTTCAGTTATCCGGCAATGAAGACGGCATTGAGATCGACTCAGGCACCATTGATTCAGGCAGAGGACGAGTCAACCTAACAGCCGATGTCAAGTGGCAGGAGGGGATCGCCTGGGAGGGCTCGATTGGTGCGCAAAAAATTGATCTGTCTTTATACAGAAAAGATCTTAACGGTGTTATAAGTGCAGAGATTGCCACAAACGGCATGCTTAGTGATAAAGGCTTGCGTTATTGGGCCGATATCACGGAACTGTATGCAGTTTTCCCTGAACCCGCAGTGAGCGTCTCTGGTGCGCTTCATCTTCAGGGAGATGATACTGGAATTGTTATCAATTCAGGTACTCTTGATTCTGCTAAAGGAGAGCTCACCATTACCGGCAGCCTCAACTGGCAGCAGATGCTAACCTGGAACAGCTCAATTACTCTAAAACTCTTCGATCTCTCACTCGTGGATCAAGGGCTTAACGGCGTCATTGATGCGGAGATAACCACAAACGGCATGCTTGGCGATGAGGGTTTGCGTTATTGGGCCGATATCACAGAACTGCATGCTGTTATACCTGCACCAATAGTGAACGTGTCTGGTGCGGTTCATCTTCAAGGAGATGAGGCTGGCCTGGAGATTCTTTCCTCTCGTTTAACCTCCGGGGAAAGTGAACTGACGGTAACGGGTCAGCTGGCATGGCTTGAAGCCATCAGCTGGGATGCTCTCATAGAATTTGACCGTTTTAATCCTGCCATGTTTGGTGCATATCCTGCCGGTACTTTTAACGCGGAGCTAAAGAGCAGGGGAAATGTGAAAAAGGATGATATTTCTACGTCGCTGTCCATTGATTCTCTGGATGGCATGCTTGCCGGCTACGAGCTTACCGGAACAGGCGAGATAGACTATCGTTCTGACATCCTGACAATCGATGATTTGCATCTGGTCAATGGCGGAAATGAACTGCAGATAGATGGAAAAGCCGGTCAGGAACTCAACCTGACGTTCTCACTTGATGGCAGAGACCTCGGCCGATTGCTGCCTTTGATGAATGGCGATGTGACCTTGTCTGGCATACTCACCGGGTCTCAAGAGCATCCGGTTGTTAACGCATACGGCAGGGGGGTCAAGCTTTCATACCAAGACTATTTTATAGACGACGTTGCCGGCTCGCTTAAGATTGGTCTCACTGCTGATGGTTCGGTAGAGGCGCGCCTTGATGGAAAACAATTGCGTGTAGCTGGGAAGAACATTGCATCAATAAGCTCAGAGGTTAATGGGGGGCTTAAAAGCCACCGGATTGGGCTAACTATCGATTCTGATTTTGGTGATCTCAGGCTTTTTGCCGATGGACAACTGGATGATCTGGAGCGTTGGCATGGGATAGTTCAGAATATCGTTTATACTCACCCGGTTTACGGCTCCTGGCGACAGAAAGATTCTGCTGTCCTTGATCTTTCAAGCACGGATGTGAAACTGAAAAATTTATGTGTTTCCTCTGATGCCAGCAGTGTCTGCAGCGGAGCTTCCTGGAAAGAAGAAAATGCTTGGGCCTTTGCCTTAACCGATATAGACTTTTTTCTGCCCTCACTAAAAGAGTGGGGTATGATTGGTGACGACGTAACCGGCAGACTACAGGGGCACATGACAGCTGAGGGTTCTGGAGCTGTGCTCGTCTCTGCAAATGGGTCTCTGGCAGTTCCAGAACTCAGCATGATGATGGACACATCCGAGTTTTACGATCAATTCACCTGGTTTGATACTTTTCTTTCAATTGGTTTAAGTGATGAAGTACTGCAAACCTCGCTTAGCTCACGTTTTATTGATAACAGTAGCGTTGAGGCGGCTGTTGAAATTGAAGGCTTCGGATCATTTGCACAGCCGACAAGTTCACTGCCTCTTCGAGGGTACATGAACATTGATGTCAAAGATCTTCGACCCCTCAGCGTGCTTACAGAGGATTATCTTGTACCATCGGGCCATGTTGTTGCCGATCTTGAGATAGAAGGCGTGGTGGGTGCACCATTGGTGAATGGCAGTGTCAATCTAACCGAGGGCAAGATCAACTTCCCGCAATTAGGCATTACCTTAACTGATGTATTAGCAAACATCAGCGGTGACGGTAATCTTCTGGGAGTTGACCTTGACGCTGTTTCTGGCGACGGGCAGGCGCATGGGAAAGGGAATTTTACTTTCAATAAAGCTGGTTGGTCCGGAAAGTTTAAAATTACCAGTGATTATTTCGAGGTGGCAGATTTAGGTGAATTACATGCAATCGTCGATTCCGATCTGGAGCTTACCATAGGATCTAATGGTGGCGGTTTGAATGGCAAGCTGTTTATACCGAGAGCATTGATTGCCCCAGAAGAGATGACCGGCTCAGTTTCCGAGTCTCGTGATGTCATATTTGTAGATGAGCAGTCAGCAGGGCCAAAATGGCCGTTTACCCTTTCTCTCAGAGCCGAACTCGGCGATGATGTTCATGTTGACGGGTATGGACTGGCGGGCAACCTCAGAGGCAAACTGGTTGTGGCTGATGGACAGGGTGGAGGCATTACTGGTCGAGGTGAGCTGTATCTCGATCAGGGCACCTTTTCAATTTATGATCGTTCGCTGGAGATCTCCAGGGGGCGAGTTCTCTTTGACGGGGGTGCGATCGACAACCCGGGTCTTGATATCAGTGCACGCAGAGTTATTAAAGAGACCCCGTTGAGCCGTGAGGAAATTATTGTCGGCATTAATGTCACCGGCTCAGTGTTTGATTATAAAGTAGAGTTGTTTTCTATTCCGGACATGGATGACAGTGAAATTATTGCTTACATTGTCCTGGATAAATCAACCGGGTCTGTTGGAAGTGAGGATGGCAGCCTGCTCAGATCTGCGACCCAGGCCCTTGGTTTGAGTGTAGGTGACAGTTTGCTCGATGGGGTGAGTGAACTCGGATTGGTTGATGATATAAGTTTTTCAACGGGTGACGCGAGTGAAGATGTTTCTTTGGTAGTGGGCAGGCGTTTGACGGAACAGCTCTATATCAGTTACGATTTCAACGTCTTTCGCAATGCAGGCTTTTTCAATGTACGCTACGATTTTGGCAAAGGGTTCTCTGTCGTGAGTAAAAACTCAACCCAATCGAATCGTCTGAGTTTAATTTATTCGTTTGAGAGATAATCGGCTGCACAAGCTATTGCCTGATTGTTCGTCTATTTGAGCGAGGAGATTGTCCATGAGTTTACAAAAATCCATTAGCGCCGAGTTGCAGACTTCCATAAAAAACCGCGATGGTGCTAGAACTGCTGCCATACGGGTACTGATTGGTGAATTTCAGCGACAGCCCCAGAAGAAGTTGGAGGATAGTCAGGTCGCATCAATAATAAAAAAGTTAGTCAAATCGGAACGTGAACTACTCGCTGTTACTGGACAAACTGCTTCGGAATTTATTGAGATACTGGAAGGGTATCTGCCAGCGCAGGCAAGTGAAGAGGAAATCAGGGCCTGGATTACCGCACATGTTGACTTCTCTACCTTTGCCAATAAGATGCAGGCAATGAGGCCGATAATGAATCATTTCGACAGCAGGGTGGATGGCAATCAGGTCAAGAAAATATTGCAGGGGATGTAACAGCAGGACAATAGGAATTATTATGCATTTATATGAGTCAAAAAAAGGCGATCGCTGGGTGTGTGCGTATTGCGCTCAGGACGAAGAAGAGATGATTCAAGACGAGGGTTGGAAATATCTCTTTGATCGTGATGAGCAATATCTGAGATGCTCTATCTGCGGTGAAGCGGAATTTATTCCTGAGGATTAGCCAGAAGACATCTTCAATACATGAGTGAATAGTTGTTA
>JABDPQ010000422.1 GCA_013042695.1 Desulfobacterales bacterium
CTTGATCTTTCCATAATCCATAAGACCCTGCACTGCAAGGTTGCCTCCATGGGCCATACATGCGGCCTGCTCGAAGGTCATGGTCAATGGTTTACGAGTCAATTCGTTTTCACCCGCGCACACATACTCCGCATAAGCTCCCCACCCATCTTCCGAAAGGTCACCAAACACCTCATCTCCAACCTTGAAACGGGAGACATTTTTTCCTGTTGATTCGATTATTCCCGCAATATCACAGCCATGTAGTTTGTTGCTTTTAGGCTTAAAGAAACCACTGATAAATCGGTACTCAAATGGCCTGCCTGTCAACATGTCCCAATCCCAAGAATTCAGTGATACCGCATGAACTTTTACTAACACTTCATCATCACCTGGAATCGGTGTGGGGGTATTTTCCATTCTAAGTAGATCGGGTGAGCCATATCGAGGGTAAACTATTGTTTTCATCTTTATTTAATTCTATTTTACAAAAGATATTATCTACTTGTTCTGCCAACCTTAGCCAAGGAGATCGGCAAAAGCCAGAACCTTCTTCTTCGTTGTCTCTGATCAGCCAAATTGTTTATTAGAACACGCTTATCGGAAGATAGTATTAGACCGGGTATTCTTGGCCATCGATATCTCATAATCGACTGAATTGCCCCAGTACCGAACTGGAATGCTTCGAGGTAATTACCGAATATGGTAAATGTTGGATAGATGCCATAGGTGATAATCGAAAATTGCCATATATGGAAATGCAGCCAATCCCAGTACTTGTAATAATTTGTAATCATTTAACATAAGGTTCTGGTATGGTTCTCGCTATCGAGAGGCATCGTGAAGTGGTGAAAGAGGATCTGGCACCCAATTAATCAGCAACATCTGGTGAAGTGAGAAATACACAGAGTGGAGCATCGCCATGAATCATCGCAGAATCGTATTTGCAGGCGTGCCTTTATTACTAAAATACAGGTTTGAGAAACTCAATGTGAACATCAGATTTTACGTGCCGTTCAGCCTAATTCTATTAGGCCAAATTTTATTCACGATGAAATGTCATGGCGAGCCCATCTCAGAGGATGAATTTGTCAGGGTTGAAGGAGGTTGTTATCAAAGGGGTGATCAATTCGGGGACGGTTTACCAGATGAGCTGCCCGTCCGCACTGTCTGCCTATCCGATTTTTATCTATCAAAATATGAAGTAACCCAAGAGCAATGGCTCCATGTAATGGATAGCAATCCGTCAAAAGATCAAGCACATCCTCGATATCCAGTAGATGTGGTCAGCTGGCACGAAGTCGAAGACTTTATCAATGCATTAAACACGAAAACTGATGGAAAATTTCGATTACCAACTGAGGCAGAATGGGAATATGCCTGCCGTGCAGGTGGAAAGAAAGTTAGATATGGAACGGCTGACGGTAGCAGCTCGGCGCATCTTTTACTCCATTCGGGAAGCGAGCCGGCCCCAAAGGGAGTATTGCCTGTGGGGAGCCTGCCTGCCAATGAACTGGGTTTACACGACATGTCCGGCAACGTTTCCGAGTGGGTCCTGGACTGGTATGACAGAGGATTTTATGCGAAAGCCCCGGTCCATGATCCCAGACTGATTGAAGACCGGACTAAAAGATCTCGGGTGCGAAGAGGCGGTTATTGGGGCGATAAGGAGTGGGTGATGCGATGCACCTTTCGAAATCTTCGGAAACCGAATTACAGACTGGTAGGTTTAGGTTTTCGATTAGCCAGGGATCCCTGATTGCAGATAATGATAAATTTCACTTATTAACAAAGATGAGGAGAGGAAGAATCACCTTTTTAGCTCCTATTGGTGGGGTTCAGAAATTGCTGGCATTGCCCTTAATTTATGGTGCGATTCGACACCATGATTGTCAGTGAAGTCCTGCGTATCTGTGCCTCGCAAATGGGCGAGCCGCTCAGAACCTTTCCAAAGGGATATTCTTGAGGGTACGTGCGTGCGTGCCGACGTCGCCAGCCTTTGTCGTATTTGAAAATCCTCCAGACCGGGCTGCCCGGTTATTTTATTTTTTCTAATTGTCACCCTCATCTACATCCCCTACCGCCTTGTTTATCATCTTATCGACCAGGTCCTTGGCGACGGCGTCCCTGGAAAGCTCGTCTATCATTTCCCTGAGCAGGTCAATGCGTCCTTCTTTCTCGCATTTATCGCACAGCTCGTATTGTACCTTGTTCTTCCAACCCCAGATCATGTTGAGCGTTTCATCCGATAGCTCAGCCGCCATGCGATTCTTGATCGCTTCTGCAAACAGCTTCTCTTTCTCGTCCATACCAGTCCTCCGGTTTTGCGGCTATACTTGTTGCCGTATGTGGGAATTACCCAGACTTTCCTATTTTTTCGCGGGCAAACCCGCCAAGCCATCCACCAACGGTACAACCGATAACGGTGGCAATTGGATTGCTTGGTTCATAACCGATCCCTGGCAGGAGAATCAGCGCGATCAGGCCGCCCATAAAACCGAGAATTTTATATTTTATGGATAATCCGAGCTTGTTACAAATTCCATTGTCTACACCTTTCTTGTGTGATGTTTCACCAGTAGTGGTACCCGGACCAATAGGCAACTGCGTTACGACATTAATCATCAAAGCTTGTTCAAAAGTGGTTTTTAACCATTTTCTGACCGAAGATGCTGCAGCTGGACAGAGAATCTCTATTCTGCTTCCTGATTATCCAGGGATTATGGGCAGTTTCCCAAACAAGAGCTTGCCGGCAACCTTGCATCGCAGGCTGATCTAAAACCGGCGTTTTTCCAATTTGAAACCAATTAGAAATTTCACACGCTGTCGGGCCCTTTTGCATGTTAGGTTAAAATATTTTAAATATTTTGCTGGAAAAAGCAATTTTTGTGATTGTATTTATCCATAAAGTCATTATTGTTGAGACGTGGTACATTGTATATGTATCATCGGGTGGTGCAGACCCCTTCTTTCTCCCTCCCTCTCGAAAAAGCTGCACCACCCTTCTTATTTATATTTCCATGCTCGGCTACGGCGAGGGTTTATGTCATAGAAGCCGTCCTTTTTTAAGTTCTGAATCTTCACGCTGCCCGACCAGCTTTGTCTCATAAGACCATTACGAGTCCATAGATGCTGGAGGTTAATTTGAGAAACCTCAGCATTTCATTGTTTGATTCAGCAATCTCAACAACTGAACCGGGAAATTACAAAGAGAGACTTGATTGGGGTAAAATGTGAATTCAGCTCAGAAGCTGAAAATTCATTCCCGCTAATTACTCTCTGTCCTTACAACCAAATGGATAGATAAGATTTGTTTATACTTCCTTAGCTGAAGTCCGAGCAGCGATTATATCATAGAGCCACGCGAATACCCCGCCAATGATATCTCTACCCCTGATTGCTCGCCAAGGTTGATGCACTAAAAGAAGATTGGTTCTATTTGGTCAGACCAAGCTGACCTTGGTTAACCTTGTTGACATACTTTCCGTTAATAATCTGCACCGTTGCAATCCTTTTGTCACAGTAAGGACAATGGATATCGGTCCCTTTATCCGAAAAGTCATTTATGAATATGCCGGTATAGTCTTCCGTGATGCGGTCACGATGAATAGTCCGAGCAATACCCAGTGAAGCGTTGCTAGATACCGAGTTACACTAAAAATCTGCCCGCCAGACGTTTAACAGTTTGATTGTAAGCCACACTACTGAAACACTCATCACGCAAAAAATCCATGAGCCCAAGTGATAAACTCCCCTGGCCAGTCGGATCTTCAGACGCTCAGATAAACGAAGTTGCTTATCAGGCTTCGGTGGGACATAGGGAAAAAAGGATAGCAACAGAAAACAGACAAGCGACCACAACACCACCACGATACTTGGAATGATATACACATCTTTATCTACGCCTTGCTCAACGAGTACCACGTAACCGAACACAATGAGCGCAGCAGCGGCAGCAATGAAAAACACTGGTTTTAGCCACACGGCTTTTTTTGAAAACGCACTTAAATGGTCAATCATAAACTGAGCTT
>JABDPQ010000423.1 GCA_013042695.1 Desulfobacterales bacterium
AATAATATAGTTTATGGTCAGTTTGTAGGCCTCATTGCAATAGCGGGTTGGGTAAAATTGATCAAATGTGTGTTCCAATCCGTCGCCGAGGTCGGTATTGAAATTGACTACCATCATCAGCCTGTCGTCATCGTCAAACAGACCATGCACGGACGTAGGATAATCCGCGTTGTCGAGGGTAAAACCCCAGCCAAAATTCCAGGTAACTCCCCGGCCAGGTACTTGCCTGATTTCATCGATATCAAAAAAACAATGAAATATCGGATGGCTCAATTCCAGCTTGCGCGGTGTGCGTTCAGGGAAAATTTTTGCGAGCTCAATGAGAAAATCCTGCCAATGTTCGGGCCCCCAGAAATCGTCCAACATGACGAATCCTCCCCGCAGCATATATTCTCGCAGGGCGGACGCTTCTTCTACTGAAAAGTTGGGGCCGTTGCCCGAGTAAAGCGGCACCCGCTTCATGTTAATATACAAAAAAGGATGCTCGAAGAGCTCCGGATCCGTCAGTGGCAGCACCTTGAAGCTGTTGCTGGAGGTGTCGATTGATGTATAGCGTCTCAGCCCCCGCAACAAATTGCGATCGGCACCGTCAAAATCAGTTTGCCACCAGGCGCGGTTTCGGGGGCCGCGTCGATATCCCGACGATGCGTCTGTTTTATAATTCGCATATATGCCCCTCAGTAAGGTGAATTCATGCTCACCGACACGTTTGTCTTCTGGCTCCGACCACAATCCGGCAAGCATGGATTCATCTTGCCCCATGGCACTGTTGCCGGACAGCAGCAGAATCAGTATGAATATATAAAGATGTCGCATTACCACCTGACGTATGATTTTGCCTCTCCAAAAGAGCGTTAAATATACTGTCACTCAGGATTTCAGGTGCCTGGAGTCGGGCACGAGTCTTGCTCGGCAAAATGATTATATCAATGCAGCCTAAGGATCCACTGTATCCAGGAGAATATCCTGGGCCCGCACAAACATAGGGGCAATTTCTAAGGCTGCCAATGCATAACGTTTGGCCTGCATTTTATTGCCGTCACGCAGGAAGGCTTCGGCTAGATCTGTATTGGCCAGGGCTGGATCGGTTTCATCCAAAGCTAACAAAACGCTGTATTCCCGGATGGCTGTTGGAAAATCCGATTGCTGCATTGCAACAGCTGCTAGTGAACGATGCACATCCTGATCGTATGGATTTAGCGCAATCGCTTTTTCTAAATAATACGCGGCCCGGTTATAATCGTCTCGCAACTGCGCCGCTTTGGCTAACCTATGACTGGCGTTATATGCATATTGGTGAACCTGCATCAGTGCCTCAAGTTCGCTGGTCATAGCCTGGGTGTCCCCAAGTTCCTCATATATTACGGCCAGGATCTGCCGAGGATTAGGGGAATCGCTGTAACCGGGCAGCAGATCGCTGGCTATGGTCAGGTGATTTATTGCCCCCACAAGATTTTTGGAAGCGTAAAAAATTAGTCCCAGTTGCAAATGAGCCAAGAAATCACGTGGTCTGCTTTCAATTTGCTTGTAAAGTGCTTCTATCAATGCGTTCTTCCTGGCCTCAGAAGAAGGCATGCTGGCTATATTTTTCTGGACAGAGAATGAATTTGTTTTGGCATGCACATCCTCGCCCACATAGACATTTAGCTTCTCTACCCGTTCGTGGACCCAGGAAACAAAGTTCCCGTCAAATTCTTCCAGGGAAACAGCAAAAACCGATCTGAAAATATCGCTTGTTTTTGACTTGCTCCCAAAACCATAGATAAGCGTTTTAAGAGATTCAAACCCGTAGCGCTCAACGATGAACTCGACCACAAGGGAAGCCTCATAGTAGGCGAAATTTAAATCCGCCAGGGATTTGGGCCGGGAAAAGCTCTCGTTTAAACGGCTGAGTCCATTAAGCTTGTTTTGCTGAACTGCCTTTATGAGTTCGATCTCCTGGCGCCGGCCCCACTCGACCCGACCGCTTTTTTCTTCAAAAACAGAAATGCCTTCGGAGAGCCAGCGCGGTATTTTATTGTTTGTCATCTGCAGGGTGATGACATGGGCGAATTCATGCCAGACGACCTCCTGCCAGTTGATTGAGCCAGGCGGTTTATGACCCCTCGGAGAGCTAAGAGTAATTACATTGCCAAAACAAACCCCAAGGAGATGTCCTATGTCCGGCAGCCCCGAAGTGCGTACGGAAAAATCCGCGTAATCGGGAAATAATTCGATGAGAATCGGTCCTTGGGGCGTGAAATCATATTTGGCGGTGAGCGTTGTCCAACTTTCTTCCAGCAGCGGTTTTAAATAAGGCCAGAGGATGTCTGCATCAGAGGAATGCATGCGGACGGTAAAGTGCTCTGTTGTTCGTGTTTCAAAACCGCCGAGCACGTCAAGGACTCTTAGCAGGTTCATCGCCCGAACATTGAAGGGATCTTCACGGAAGCCCTGTTCAAGGTGATACATCGCCTCGTTTTCCTCTCCCTGCCGCAGCAGGTTCATGCCCAAGATGGTATGCCCGTTCCAGTGCTGGCTATCCAGAGCGATGGCTTTTCGGGCCATTTGAACGGCTTTGTCAAAGCGATAGCTTCGGCCGCACATCTCAGCAATGCGCACATAAAATCTTCCGTTGCCGGGGCTGAGGGCTGCTATCTGTTTTTCTAAGCCACGAAACGTCTCATCATCATCTTCCATAAAGGCGATGGCTGCCAGTATGGCCATGGCATCAATGGACTCGGGATTAATTTGCAATGCCTGCTGCAGGCAGTATTTCGCCTCATCATTGCGATCATCCTCGCTGTATAAAACGGCCCGGGCCACAAGCGCCGGCACGGAGCGCGGGTTCACGTTCAGAGCGCTGTCCAGAAATTCATGAGCAACTTGTCCTCCCTCCGTCTGCGCCATTCCGATTAGGGCGGGAACATATTTGTCATTTTGTTTTAGAATGTCCCCATAAGAACGCTGTGCTTCAGCGATATTGTATTTTTGTCGAAAAAGATTTCCCCAAAGCAAGTGGGTCTCGAACCTCTCGGGATTGAGGCGCACGGCCTCGCGAAACAGATTATTGGCGTCGTGAAACCGCTCTAATTCTCTACAAGCCACCCCTACCCAGGCGATGTCATCGGCATTAAAGATCAGCCCACGGTCATAATAGGAGATCGCCTGCAGAAAATGTGGTTCGGCTTCAGAACGGCGTCCACGCAAATAGAGAATAGTGCCAAACTGAACCAGACTTCGAACGCTGGCAATCTGATTCTGAATGAGAGGTTCTAAAACCTGGAGGGCATCATTTGACCGACCCGTCAATGTGAGTATTTCAGCTAACAGGGAGCTTATCGTTTCGTTTTTCTCAAATGTTACCAGCGACTGCCGTAAGGATTCCTCTGCCGCATTATAGTTACCGGTCATAATCCGGATGCGATTCGCACCAATAATTGCGGCAAGCCGATCCGGACCTGAAACGACGTCATAAAGGCGAAGCGCATCATCATAGTTTCCCTGCTGCAGGGCTTTTTGAGCCTGGTCGAGAGAGGAATTCTCAGAAATGGCGCTTGCAGGCGGAAGCAAACTTAAAAGACCGGCAAACAATGCGATGAGCCAATATTTCGCTGAAAGGTGCTGCATGTGACATCTCAATCCAACCCCACAGCCTCCACAACAACTCTGCTTGGAACCATCTTTTCGAAGACAGGCAAGTGAAGTCATAGGATTTGAACGTTAACCAGCGGAAAGCTAAAAATAGGTATGAAAAATAGGAAAAGCAAGAGGGGTATCTTTTATCTGGGTGAGGGTCTTTCCAGATGCTTTTCTAACAAAAAATAGATGTCCTGATTGACAAGATACGTAACGGTATTAGAATTAGCTATTAAGTACCACATTGTGACATAAACCTCTCTAAAGAAGTCGGTAAAGACGCGGTAATGGCATAGAGACTTCATTTACCCACACGTTAATAGATGATATAGAGCGCTGAGACAAAAACTCAGAGTCTACGGTTTATAACTATTACCAAGCACATTACCATCATGCTGAAGCCCCGATTCTTTGCGGGTATGCCACAGTTCCCAGAAACACTCAATATTAGGTGAAAGAGGGCAATGGCGAAGATCCGGGAAACTGCCTTGGCCAGATTCGGGCTGACAGAAATAGAGTCGATCGATTTTCTCGATAGAGCTGTGACTCAAGCTCTCCCCAAAGACACCATAGTCTTGAAAAAGGGAAACCTTAGTGACGACTTGTATATAGTTCTTGAAGGGCGAGTAAAAGTGGTGGAAATTGATTTAAACGGTAACGAAACGGTGCTTTCATCTCATGGCTCAGGGAACTATTTCGGTGGGATGGGGTTTGGTGATGGGATGCCTACAACCTCGATAATGACAGCCGAACCAAGTCGGTTTTTGGTGCTGCCGAAGAATGACTTCATGGCGTACCTTTCTGAGAGTCAGCTTTTCAAAGAACGTGTGTTAGAAAATCTTGTAAATGAGGCCGAACAGAAGTCGCAGGAACTGTCTGAAGCGTTACAACAAAAGACAGCGATTAGCGAGATCCTGCGTGCGATTTCCAACTCGCCCTCTAATGCCCATTCGATTCTGGAGACAGTAGCCGAAAACGCCGCACGATTGTGTGAGGTGAACGATGCGGAAATATTCAAGGTTGAGGGTAACGCGCTTCGGCTCGTTGCAAAATACGGGCAGCACCAGCTATGGCCGATCGGAACATTAAAACCGATAAATCGTGATTGGGTGGCGGGACGAGCGGTTGCTGATTGTCGCCCCATCCATGTGGATGACCTTCAGGCGGCTTCAGCTGAGTTCCCTTTGGGCTCTATCCTTGCGGAGCAGTTCGGCCATCATACCTCATTTGTCACTCCTTTGCTGCGAGAAGGGGTTGCAATTGGTGCAATCCTAATCCGCCGAATGGAGGTCCGTCCACTTACAGAAAAGCAGATCGCGCTGATCAAAACCTTCGCCGACGAAGCCGCGATTGCAATCGAGAATGTGAGGCTCTTCAACGAGGTCAAGGAAAAAAGCCGCAAGGTTGAGGAACAGGCCAAGGAGCTTTCCGAATGGAATATAAAACTTGAAACTCGCGTTGCAGAGCAGGCTAAAGAGCTCACTAAATGGAACGCAGAATTGAAAAATCGCGTTGTAGAGCAGGTGGCCCAACTAGAGCGGCTTTCTAACCTGGATCATGAACTATCGCTGGCGGGCGACATCCAGAAAAGCATGTTGCCAAGTTCCATTCCCCGCCTGGAAGGGTACGAGTTCTGTGCTACCATGCTTCCAGCCAAATCCGTGGGTGGCGACTTCTTCGATTTTATCCCACTGGGAGAAAATTTGCTTGGCATTGCCGTGGGTGATGTCTCTGATAAGGGCGTACCGGCCGCTCTGTTCATGGCCATGGTCCGCAGCTTGTTACGTGCCTAAGCCCCTCCAGGTCGTTCTGTTCAAAAAGTGCTTCGCAGCGTGAACCTCCACCTAATGGATATGAACGATAAAGGGATGTTCGTAACCATTTTATTCGGGGTACTGAATGCGATCACTCATCAATTCCAATATGTGCGTGCCGGACACGAAATCCCGATTCTTTTCGATGGGCAGGGTTCTTTTAAACGCCTGCCCAAAGCAAATGGCCAGGCGCTCGGGGTGTTTAGAGAGATTGCCTTGGACGAGCAAACGATTGAACTCTCGAAGGGCAACATGCTGTTGATGTGTTCCGATGGGATAACTGATGCCCTTAATCGGAAAAATGTAAATTTTGGATTTGACGGGCTTGTAGAAACGGTTGGCCAGATGATCAAACCGTCCGCTTCAATGGTATGTGGTGAGCTAATCGGGGCAGTTAACAAACATCAAGCAGGATCGTTGCAACACGACGACATAACGGTTGTGGTGGTGCGGGCCGTTTGAATATTTGGGGATACAAAATCTATCACTGATGGACATCAAATCTAGTGCCTAAAACTACAGGGACAGCTTTTTTGTTATGTGCCTCGTGTCATGTCAATGATGACACAACGAATTTGTATACGAATCAAACCTCGTCAGGATCATACTTCCAGATTGAGCCACTTGCAAAACGCCCTTTTCGTTAAGGCTCAGAGTATGAATGCTTTTCTATTAGCCATATACTCGATTACCTGCAGGAAAAAGGGATCTCATTGCATAATATCTCAAGATTGCGCTGAGCATCCTCATCTCCATTCTCCGCCGCTTTTGTATACCACTTAGCCGCTTCCTTGTAATTTTGTGATACCCCTTCACCAATGTGGTACATAACGCCTAGGTTATTCTGAGCACCGCAATGCCCTTGTTCTGCAGCTTTTTTGTACCACTTAGCTGCTTCCTTGAAATTCTGTGATCCCCCTTCACCAGTGTGGTACAAAACGCCTAAGTTATTCTGAGCACCACTGTCCCCTTGCTCCGCTGCCTTCTTGTACCACATAACCGCTTCCTTATAATTTTGTGCTGCTCCTTCACCAATCTGATATGAACGCCCTAAGGCGTATTGTGCTGAAGCGGATCCCTGTTCAGCAGCTTTTCTGAACCATATAACTGCTTGCTTGAAATCTTGTGCTACTCCTTCACCTTTTCTGCACATGCATCCCAGGTTAAATTGAGCATGAATATCTCCTTGCTCAGCAGCTTTTCTGAACCACATGACTGCTTTCTTGGAGTCTTGCGCTAGTCCTTCACCTTTTCTGTACATGTTCCCAAGGTTAAATTGAGCATGAACGTTTCCTTGACCAGCTGCTTTTCTGAACCACATAGTTCCTTTTTTGTAGTCCTGTGGAACTCCCTCACCTCTCATGCACATATAACCCAAGTTAGACTGAGCATAAGCATGCCCTTGTTCAGCAGCTTTTCTGAACCACATAGCAGCTTTCCAATAGTCCCTTGGAACTTTTTTACCTAAGACATACATAATCCCCAAATCATACTGACTATCAGCATTCCCTCGCTCTGCTTTCTTCCTCAGTTCAGCAAGATGATTTCCACTAATATTTTCTTCATTTCTATGACTTATTATGCCAACAACATGAGATACAGGAAACATGCTCAGTAACAATTGGGTCAGAAGTATGATCAATGCTTGCCTTGCAACATTCATTTGTATTCCTCCTACAGAGGAATTGAATGAATCTAACTTGCTCATCCTAACAATTAGATCATACTACAACGGTATGGATAATTCGGGAGTTAGCAATACTGCAAAGTGGCAACCAATGGACCATAAATTGATTGTACGAACGAGGTTTATTGAGGGCCATATTTTCTTTGCCCCAGAGGGTTTTGAATTAAAAAGGCAGGCTGGGAGAGGGATAGCGAAAATAAAACGCTTTCAGTGTAGACCACCTCCGGATGATTGACAAAGTATAGCCTCTCCCCTGCTGAATTTTGGCTAGTGTCTAAGCTCATTACCTGTGTGTTTTTTAATCGCTGCCAAGATTTTCTCTTTGCTTCCTGCTCGAACTTCACCAAGCGATACCTAATTGTCTAAAATAAGATTACATTTCTTCTGCTGTACCAAATAAGTAACAATTAAATTGTTGAAATTGAAGTATCCAGTTCAGTATGATTGTGCGCTGGAATTGTTCACCATTACTTGGTTATCTGATGCTGGAATACATCATCATTGCTGGCGGTTTTGCATTCGCCGCAGCTATTCAGCCTGGCCCATTGCAGGCCTTTCTAATCTCAAGAGTAGCGGCTGATGGCTGGAGACGTACTCTTCCGGCGGCCTTTGCTCCTTTAATTAGTGACGGCCCTATTGCTATTCTTGTTCTGGTCTTTCTTCACAATGTCACAAGCGGGTTCGAGAGTTTTCTGAAGGCGATGGGGGGTATTATTTTCCTTTATTTCGCTGCTAAGATGTTTTTTGAATGGCGTAGAGTGCGGCTTGGCGCCACAACAACAGCTACCCAGTCCGCCCCTCGAACATTAATGCAAGCCGTAGTAGTCAATTTGCTAAATCCAGGTCCCTACCTCGGATGGAGTCTAATACTTGGCCCGCTTATGCTTGAAGCTTGGGCAGAAAACCCCTCACATGCTATTGCTCTTGTGGTGACATTTTATTTGGTGATGCTGTTCAGCCTTGCCCTGTTCATAGTACTTCTAGGAACAACTTCCTTTTTGGGATCTCGCGGCAGACAATACCTTCTTTTGATTTCCTCATGTCTCTTAGCTGCAATCGCCGTCTATTCTCTTTGGTCGTCCCTCATCTAGTTAAAAAATAACAGGAATAATGTCTGTAAATCAATATTGATTGATAAATATTATCTTTGAAAAAAGCGCCAGGAAAAATCGTATATGTACAATCACAATGTTACGTTGAGGGAAACTGAAATCGGGTACCGTTTGTGATTTCCTCTAATTGCTTTACAGGATCTGGATGCTCAATAAAAGGTGTTCAATCTTCTTTCTTTAGTTCTTCTATTAATTCAATGCTCTGGTTTGGTTTGAGATGAAAATTACTAAACCTTATCATCCCTGTTTTATCGATAATTACAACCCAAGGTGTTCCTCTAGCCGTATACTTGTAGAGTAGTGGAGAGGGTTTGCCGGGCCAGCCACTATGACCGACTGGAATTGAAAGGTTGTATTTATCCGCAATTTGATTCAGTACTTTCGAGTTGTTAATTCCAAATCCCTCAAATGTCGTCTGTATTGTTACAACAGCCACCTTCGGGTCGTTATTGTAATAGGTTGCTATCTCCTGCAACGCAGGAAAACCATATTTATGGCACCCTGGTCACCATTTCTGAAAAAAAGAAAGGTAGATTACTCGTCCTTTAAGATCATTGATATCAAGAGAATCTTTACCGGGAGCAAGATTAATCCACTCAACACCCTCCCACGATGGTGCTCGTACCGTTTGAGCACCTGAGACAGATGATTTCTGCAATACTAGTGAAGCACTTAGAAAGAATACGATTAGTGACAGTTTGAATAAGCTCTTTTGCATAGCTACTATGTCATGGATGAAGCTGATGATTGTGTTAGTTTTTGAGCAACTTGTTGTTGTTTTGGTTAGTCTTTATTATTTCGATAATTTCACGATTAAACGCACATTCACAGAAGGCATCACAGCGATCAAGTTGCTCTTTCTCAAAACAATACTGAGGACAATCTTCCTTGTTTGTCCGTCGTTCCTTGTATTTTTTACCAGAATATAAACTTAAAAATTCCTTAGCCTTTATTGCTATTGTTGAAAAACAACCCTCTTTTTGGTGTGTAAAATAAAAAAGGCTCTGTCCGAGTCTTTCAAAATGGGCCTGATAACCATTTATAAAAAGCAAAGGGTCACTGATAAAATCATCGCGTGTTTCCCATTTTGTGGAACACATAGAACAAATCTTAAAGCACTTATCTTCTGGCACAAACTGCCTCCACATGGTTGCAAGAACTTTCATCCACCATATACTTAAAGTCCTTTATAAAAAAAAAGATTCATTTTATCTCAAATCTTTCTTTTAATTGCTCAATATATACCACATTGTAGTACTTTTGATGCTGGCAGTCAAATTAGCAAAAAGTAGAATTTGATTTATAAATAGAATGCGTAATAAAAGTCTGTAGCCTTGCAACATATAGAAAATTTTTCTTGTTGTTTCGAGGTAGCTCCACTCCCTTGGCACCCAGAAAATTCCTGCCAATCATTAGGTGCGTATATGTAACTATTTTAGATCGTGATCAGAGACAATTTAGGCATTTTGATAAAGCACCACGGTGTAGTACCTTGTAGATCTTTTAGATAAGTAGTTTGTATTTCACTCTTGCAAAGTTTGCTTTTCAGATGTTTGGAAAACTCTAGTTATATGTGAAACTTGTTAATAACTTACACGGCTCATAGATCATTTATCCAATAATGAAAGAAAGAAGAAATTGGGCCGTTTGAAATAGCGGCTTTTTCAGAATAGACTAAATAGTCATGGTGAAGATGAAATCATATATCTGTAAATTGGTGAAATTACGGCCGCTAGCAATATGATATAAAATACAGCCAAGACTGGTCCTGAAATTGTTGTTTGTTCCTCTTTTTCCACTTCGGGTAAATATGCGAGTATTAGTGTAACGATGTAGGAAAAAGGAATTGTAAGAAAAAGCATTAACAGAATGTTTTTCCCTCTCGTTCTTGAGAGATAGGAGTTCAGTACAAAAGGTAACAAATATAATAGAGATCCAACCATTAAAAGAAGAAATATAGCTACAGGCATTTAGTTGCTCCCTGTTTGGATAAATTTAACTGCAGAAATCCAGACTCGATCTGTCAAGTTTTGATTTCTCGTTTTAGTGTGATCATAAAGTCAACGAATTGAGTCAGATCTCCTCGATCACATGCATCTCCCTTGGAAAATCACTTAACGACTCAACACCATCCTTTACTATTAAAACATCGTCTTCAATTCTCACCCCGTTTTCCCCGGGAAGGTAAATACCCGGCTCAACGGTGAATGTCATTCCTGCTTGAAGTATTTGTTGATTATCTCCTCTTATGTATGGCTCTTCATGGCATTCCATGCCGATACCGTGACCGGTTCGGTGGCAAAAAAATGGTCCGTAACCGGCATCTTCGATAACGGTGCGGGCGGCCTTATCAATATCTTCACATGCTGCTCCAGGTCTTGCAGCTTCACGTCCTGCTGCATTTGCCTGGTGCACGATATGGTGAATATGTTGGTACTTCTCATCAACCTTGCCAACACCAAAGGTTCGGGTCAGATCAGAAGCATAGCCGTTATAGGAAGCGCCCCAGTCGACGATTAACAAGTCGCCAACCTCGAGTTTTCGCTTTGATGGCTGAGCATGTGGGTTTGCTCCATTTGGTCCGGCTGAGACAATGGGTGAAAACGGCAAATGAGGTTCGGAGCCGTGTTTAAGCAACTGTATAACCAGTTCATTGGCAAGTTCCTGTTCCGCCATGCCTATTCTGGCTTGCTTGAGAGCGTCTTTTAGCGCCTTCTGTGCGATCTGGACGGCTTTTTTCATATATTGGACTTCACTACTATCTTTGACGGCTCGCAGACTGGTTATAAGGCCAGAGGCGTCAGAAAAAGATCCTTTTTCAGCAGCAGAGGTGAGATAGTTGTATTCCAAGAGGCGTAATTGTTGGGGTTCAACGCCGATGTTTTTGCCTGTCAGCTCGATAGATTGACTAGCCTGGCTGAAGACATTGGGCCATTGCGCCGGGTTTTCTGGATATACGAATGACTTCAAAGGGTAGGTGACCTGATCCAACTTAGCTCTTTCCAGTTCAGGAAGAATGAGAACAGGTTCATTACCAGGCATGAAAAGAAGAACAACTGGACGTTCCATTAGATGAAAATGCAAACCGGTAAAATAGGTAAGACTGGGTCCAGCATTGAGGGCAAGTGCATCAAAATGTTTTTCCTGTATCAGATGAGCAAGGCGTTGCTGTCTTTTGAGAAACATAATGAACTCCATTAACATTGCTATTGCGCTTATTTGGCCGAGCTTGATGTCAATGTAGGGTGCTTCATGGCCGGTTATTGTTAATTCACCAGCCAGATCTCATTGTGTGGCCGGCAACATGTGCTGTCTTGCCCTCTGCATATATCAGCGATCGTGTTTATGGGTACGGTAAACTAAATTACATGTACGTCAACCCTTATAGTCTTTTCAGACTTCACACTGGTATTTTTCTGGCTTTATTTACTGATCGATTACCCAAAGCAGAATAAATAGATACTCGCGACGGAAAACTACGGAAGAAATTGAAATTTGGGAAGAGAGCTAGGCTTCACTGAGCTCAACAATTTGATATGTATTATTTAAAAGCAGGCACTTTCACTGGCTGATGTATGCGTGCAGAACAAACCAATGCGAAAGGCGCACTACTTCACTCGGTATCATTCGATAACCGTTTACATTAAAGAAAACGCCTGCAACAGCGCTTTGAGAAAGAGAAGCCGGGATGCCCACAGAGCATGTACAAATAATGGTTTTGCACTGTAGGAAGCACCTCATTGTCTGAAAAGAATTGCCGCAGAGATTTGTCTTATGCCGTAAACCTCCATTTAACCACTTTCGTTGAGCATTTCTTTTCGTCCTAATAGGCTAATAATCCCGCCAAACTCTCTGCAAGCTGCCTCGCTTTTTGTATTTTCAGGCTGCTTGATGCTGCTTGCCGATAAGCATTTCGGTACGTTCTGCGGCAGCTTCACGCACCATAGCGTCAGAATCTTTCTCTGACATTTGTTGCAAAAGTTTGGCATCTTTTGAATTTTTAACAAAATTCAAACGAACCTCCGGATCTGAGTGCAGGTATCTCGGAACAAATATATCTTTAAATTTCATTGTTCCCTCCCACTATGCTGAATTGAAAGAAATCGCATGGATTTGAACGCTTACTCAAGCTCATTGACGATCAGCTTAACAGAGCCCTTAACCATGCACCGCTCTTTCATTGTTTTATCAACTCTATAGAGAATGCGATAAAAGATATCTTATCCGCTAAAAATAACCATCATCCCTAACAAGTAAATGTAACGCTGTGGCGGTACTATGTATGCGTGTTGTGAGGTGCCCATAACCTTCTGTTGTAATGGATTCGTTTCAGCATGTTTCTCATGCAGAAGACTGATCAAGAACATTCAACCTCAGTCTTACTGGTGTTTGATTTTACCTATGAAGTTCATATCAAATAGTATAGAAAATAGCCGATTGGCTATAGAGACAGAAAAGGTTAAGATTACGACAAAAAGCGATCAACTATCATCTTCGGAAATTGAGCTTTACTATTGCATCAACAACCATTTGGGAGATCCCATGTCATTGCCAGAATGGCAGATGAAACTGCCTGAAGATAAGACGGTTACAACACAAGCAGCGCTTGCCCCCATTACTAATGGCTGCCGCGTTTTTCTTGGTACCGCTTGCGGTGAGCCTCAGCATCTGATTCATGCAATGGTGTCAGACAGCGCAAACCAGGACATCATGATCTACCAGATGTTATCTCATACCTTGGCGCACTACATAGATGACCCCGGCTTTGTCGAACGTTTTTTCGTAAAATTGTTTTTTATCAGCGAACCCATGCGCAAAGCTGCGTTTGAAGGGAAAATTGATTATCTCCCGACGTATCTTTCACAAATTCCCAAATTGTTTGCAAGCCAACGTATCGGCCTGGATGTTGCCATGATCCAGGTCAGTCCACCGGACCAATTCGGCTATTGCAGCTTAGGGGTATCAGTTGACATCACACGTTCCGCTGTCGAAAATGCCGAACTGGTGATTGCCCAGGTAAATCCATGTATGCCACGAGCCTGGGGCGACAGCTTAGTTCATCTGGACACCATCGACTATCTGGTTCCTCATGAGGAACCATTGGTGACCTATCACATCAATCATCTTGGAGACCACATTACCCGCCGCATCGGTCATTTTATTTCCCAGCTGGTTCGAGATGGTGATACCCTCCAGATTGGGTTCGGCATGCTGCCTAATGCGATTCTCAGACACCTGGTCGAGAAAAAAGATTTGGGGCTTCACACCCAGCTCATTACTGATGCTATGTTACCCCTTTTTGAACAAAAGGTAATCACCAACAAGCTCAAAACACTGCTGCCTCGACGTGTTGTTGCCTCGCTCTGCATGGGAACAGAGAAACTCTACCGCTTTATCGATGATAATCCATTTTTTAATTTTCAATCATCAGAATTTGTCAGTGATCCGCTGGTGATTGCCCGAAACGACAATCTGGTTTCCATAAGCTCGGCATTGGAGGTTGATCTTACCGGCCAGATTTGCTCGGATTCCCTGGGCTATCGTTTTTACAGCGGTATAGGCGACCAGGTTGACTTCTTAAGAGGAGCAGCCATGTCCAAAGGCGGCTTTTCAATTATCGCTCTGCCGTCCACTGCCCAAAATGGCGAGGTCTCACGAATCGTTTCCCATCTGTCCGAAGGTGCGGGTGTCGCCACGACCCGGGGCGATGTCAATTTCGTGGTTACGGAGTATGGATATGCCGAACTACAGGGTAAAGGAATTTATCAAAGGGTCATCGAGTTGGCACAAATTGCTCACCCTAAATTTCGTGCTCAACTGATTGATGCGGCTAAAAAACAGCATTACATTTTTGCCGATCAACTGCCTCCTCTCGAAAAGGATCTCATATTTCTCGAGAAATACAACTGGCGGGTCAACCTGAAGAGCGGCAAAACGGCACTTATCCGCCCCCTTTATCCTTCAGACGAATTTGAATACCGAAATTTTTTCTATTCTTTGAAAGAAGAAACCATATACCGGCGGTTTTTTTATAAGATGCGTCTTTTTTCTCATGAAGTTGTGCAGCAGCATTGGGCTGAAGTTGACTATCACGATAATATGTCGCTTATCGGGCGGATACAAAAAGGGGGGCATTATGAGGTAATGGCCATTGGCTCTTACGCCGAGGATAAAGATGGTTTTGCTGAGGTCGCTTTCGTAGTGCACGATGATTTCCAAAGTCAAGGTATCGCCAGCCGCATGTTGCAGTTTCTTGAACAGATTGCCAGGGAGAATAACTTTGTGGGTTTTGTCGCAACCGTTCTGGATGAAAATAAGTCAATGCTTAATGTTTTTCAAAAGCGTTATCCACACGCAGAACTGACACCCAATCCGAGCGGAGGGATTTTTATTTCCATGCCATTTGACCCATCTTCCGATGTGAAGACCTGAGCACCCAGTGTCGTTTGCAAGAGACTGGCATAAATTAATTGGAATTTCACAATGACCAACGGTACAAAACGAGCCGATATTCAAGGAGGCCTGAAAGTATCCATCGTCTTGAAACAAGACCAGAGTTCCGGAAAACTCACCATAGGTATTGTCCGGGATATCTTGACAAAATCCGCCACACATCCCCACGGGATCAAGGTTCGCCTGGAAAACGGTCTTGTTGGCCGGGTGAAAATCGTTCACCAGGCCGATTAACCGATAAGAGGCAGTGCTTTGGTTAGTCTTCACCACTCTCAGATTTTCCCTTGCTATGATTAGTGATTTGAATCATAGCTCGCATTGACCGAACAGGATTGATTTACTCATTAAAACTCGGATCTTTCCTGAAACTAGTTTTATTGCCATGGATGGTTATAATAATTGGCTAACAACCACTCTGTGGTGCCTTCTATTTACAGTTTTTCTGAATCTAGAGGAAGATCAGCTCAAGTGAACCAGAAGTGCAAGGAAGACACAGCATGCTATTTTTCAACACCGCTATTGCCGTAAAAACCCCGGATAAATCACTTGCCCCACTGTTTCTTATCTTAACCGTCTTTGCAGCAATCGGGCTTTCTTTTGGCATCCATGCGCTGATTGTTGGCCATGACCATGTGTTTGGTACATCGCGCGAAGTCCCCTGGGGTCTTCTTATCACCCCGTATGTCTTTTTTGCCTGCCTTTCGACAGGACTCTGTATCATATCTTCCCTGGGACAAGTTTTCCATATCAAGACATTTGTGCCTCTTGTCAATCGAGCCGTTTTTTTGTCCATCATTGCCATGTCAGCCGGTTTAATTTCTATTGGACTTGAAGTTGAAAGCCCCTGGAGAATGATATTATACGGAATTATCTCCCCCAATCCCAATTCAAACATATGGTGGAAAAGTGCCATCTACACCCTTTATATTCTCCTGATGATATTCAATTTCCTGTTTCTGCTCCTCAACAAAACAAAAACTGCCCGGGGCCTGGCAATTGGAGCTCTGATCGCGATTACCTGTGGAAATCTGAACATGAATTCGGATATGGCGCTTCTCGGGTCACGAGGTTTTTGGGCAGAGAATTATATGCCACTATTTTTCCTGATCATGTCTACTCTATTGGCCTGTTGCTCACTCACCATGTTCGTCTGGCTCAGCTATAAACTGCACAACAGGACTATTGACAATGAGACGAGAAGGTCTGTTGCCGCTATCAGAAAGCTGACGTTACTGCTTCTTATTGGTGCCTTGGCTTTTGGTGCCATCAAAATTCTTGGTGGCTTTTCGACCAAATTCACCGAGAACCCACTGGCAATGCAAGTACTTGTTCATGGGGATTTTGCCGTCAAATTTTGGATTGGTGAAATAATTCTGACGAGCATTTTACCACTTTTTATCATCCTACTTTGCAAAGAGAACAACAAGATCGGCCTAGGTGCATTTGCCTGCCTGAGTTCAACAATCGGCGTTTTTATTACCTTTTATAATCTGATCATTGTCGGCCAACTCGTTCCTCATTTTACTACATACGATTTATTCGATGTGCCCCGCTATTACTCCTATAGTCCAAGCCTGCATGAAGCCATGATGACTATGGGGGTGATGTTCTTCTTCATTGCCTCGTTTGTCCTCGGTGAGATAATACTCAATTCAGCATCAGTCCGTGATCATTTGAAAAACATGATATGATTCGAGTCACCATTTTGGCCTTAGGCCAAGTCTGCCATGCCCATGGACTGCGTTTTCAAGGGTTTGCGGCAGTATAACCCACCGCTTTAACCTTTATGCCTTGCCCATGAACCCGCCAGACTGATGAAATTTCCAGGCTGATGCTCACCGCACTTCTGTTGTTTGTTATAGTGATCCTAAGAAAAAGACAATTTGTACAGTATAAAAACGAAGATAATCAGGATTGGGTCTCGGGTAGGTTGTTTTCATCGATTTTTTGTATCCCCTCCATAATCAGGCCCATAAAACCGCCAATGGTAGAGAGTTTATCGAGCTCTGGAGGAATTCCCTTGGTATAGCTGAAGCGGCCATTTTTAATAGACAGCAGTTTAAAAACAGCATCCCTATTTCTGAGTTTTAGAAAACGGGCATAAATAATCTCTCCCTCTTTAAAAAAGACCATCGCGCGGCCTATCTCAAGGGTAAGATCGATTGTTCCTGTTTTCTGCGAGGAATTAATTAGCTGAAAAAGATCTACCATGCCGATTTCGGAAAGCTCCCCGGACATACCTGAGGTAATATTTCCTGATTGAAGGGCCATGGCCTGAGCACGATCAACCAGCAATTTGAACAGGAACAATTGCAGGACCGGAAACTTTGTCAGGACATGTTTAAAATTTTTCACGCTCAGCATGGCAAGCTGAGTAACAGTTCTCGTGTGAACTGCATTTGGCATCGGATCGCCCGAAAGAAGACTCATCTCTCCAAATATTTCTCCATCGCTCATTTCAGCAAGCCGTGAACCATCATCACCAAGAACGGCAACCTCTCCCTTTAAGATGATGTAGAGATGGCTGCCAGGATCACCTTTTTTTACCACTTCCTTACCGACGGGGATCGTCTTCAGATCAAGAAGCACGGTGAGATCACTGAGCGTATCATCATCTAGAGACTCGAAGAGTTTTAATTTTCGCAGGACGCCGAAGAATTTATCAAGATGCTTTTGGCGACGACGATCTTCGGCGTCGTTGAGCAATTTCATCTGCAAGGTTGCGAAGTCTTTTTCCTTTTTATACTCAAAATGGATCAGTCCTTCACAGCCGCCGCAATCAAACCTTTTTTTCTGCGCGCCGAATTGTGAAAACCCGCCTAATCTATCAGGTGAAGAAAGAATCTTGATAATCTCCTGGGACAGGTAGAGGCAGCCTGATTTATATGAAGAAGCAGAAAAGCTGAAATTTTCTACCTTGAGCTCATCACCGATATTATACAGTGGGCAGGAGCGTTCCTCAGTGACAAGAAAAATTGCCTGAGGATATTTATTCACTGGTTTATTCACGATGTATTCCTCGGTGCTGACAGCGGCTCAATGACAAGTGTTCAACCGCACAATTAATCACATCAGAGAATAGCTCTATTGAAATCATACGTGTTTCTGCGACAGAGTTCAATGTAACGCATGAAATATCACATAGATAAATAATCGAGAAGGAGATCTCAAACAACGAGGGACTGTAGACGATTGGGACGCTGTGCGGGGCGAGCAGAATAATTGCTTTTCTTCATTAGATCGCTGATTAGCTATTACCTGAATCCGTGACGGCTTTGTCTCGAATTACAAGTAACTATTTGTTGTTGTGACAAGAAATATCTTATTCGTTGGGTAGCCGGCTTCACCCCGCCGCCCTTCGGGGCGCCCGATAACACGACATCTGCTGTGTTGACAACTCGTTGATATACCCAAGTATTACCAACATTGTTGCTGCCTTGCATCTGTAGTGTTCTTTGACTCTCACTGATTCTGGTATTATACAGCAGGAAATTTAATTAACTCTTTACCGATCAAAGGGTAGATTACTGATTCTTTGTGTGTTTTAGCAC
>JABDPQ010000428.1 GCA_013042695.1 Desulfobacterales bacterium
AAGTCAATCACCTATAAGAGAAATCCACATTATTGGGCAGCAGATCATCCTGTGCGCAGAGGACTGTTCAATTTTGATCGTATTACCATCAAGTATTACAAGGATCAAATCGTTGCTGTAGAGGCTTTTAAAGCTGGTGAATTCGATGCCATGCTGGTCAATATTGCCAAACAATGGGTCCGTGACATGAGTGGCAACAAGTTTGATGACCGAGAAATCTTAAAGAAAAAGTTTCCCCACAGTAACAATGCCGGGATGCAGGGATTTGTAATGAATACCAGGCGTCCTGTTTTCAAGGACCCATCGGTGAGAAAGGCACTCGGGCTTGCATTTGATTTTGAATGGGTAAACAAAACCCTTTTTTATGACCAGTATGTAAGGAGCAGATCATTCTTCTCTAATTCTCATCTTGCAGCGACTGGTTTGCCTACAGGGGAGGAACTTGAACTATTGGAACCTTTTCGATCCAGATTACCGGAAGATGTCTTTTTGAAACCAATCGAAGCACCATCAACCCACGGGAAATTAGGTCTGCGGGAGAATTTACGCAAGGCTGCAGACATTTTGAAAGATGGTGGCTGGACCCTCAAGGATGGTGTGCTGCAAAACAGCGTAGGCACCAAGCTGTCATTCGAAATTATTTTGGTATCCCCTAGCTTTGAACGCGTCATGGCGGCATATACAAATAATCTGAAGAAAATTGGAGTTAAAGCAACATACAGAACCATAGATCCTGCCTTGTATACAGATCGCCTTAATAAATTCGATTTTGATATGTGTGTTTTTGTCTATGGTCAGTCCCAATCCCCGGGTAACGAACAGCGTAATTATTGGCACTCCACTGCAGCCGAAACCCGAGGGTCGAGGAATTTGGCCGGCGTAAACGATCCAGTTGTTGATGCTCTTGTCGAAAAGATTATTTATGCGGATACAAGAGAAAAGCTCGTTGTCGCCTGCAAAGCCCTCGATAGAGTCCTTTGGTATGGATATTATCTCATTCCGAATTGGTATCTTGATGGGCATAGAATTGCTTATCACAACAAATTTAAATTGCCACTAACTATACCAACTTATTACGATTACATGTCATTTCTGATGACATGGTGGCAGTAGCAGCATGATAAGTTACTAAAAATAGGTCTTTTTATCTTTTACTGAGATCGTCTATGACACATCGTGGTGGTTGGTAATTAGTAGCTAACTCATTGTTCTAAGACAATAAATAATACATTTTTTCTTGACGCTTGAGATTCAGGTTGCTACAGTGCGATTAGATACTCCATGTAATGACTGGGTATCTGGCTTTTATTGGGGAGGGGGTGTTCCTCTCACTTTTTACCTGACAGGACGAGCTGCCCTGTCATATCGCCGGGAGGTTTGCAGTATGTCTGAACGTGTTCAAGGAAAGGTTAAATGGTTTAATGCAAGCAAGGGGTATGGGTTTCTTGAAAGGCCAGATGGAGAGGCAGATGTGTTTGTGCATTTTAGCGCCATTCAGGGTGAAGGGTTTCGTAGTCTGGAAGAGGGAGAGCCGGTAGAGTTCACCGTTGCTCAAACAGACAAGGGGCTTCAGGCGGAGAATGTGGTAAAAACGAGTTAACATTTTACCATACAAGTTGTAAAAAGCCCTGTGATGTTTCACGCGTCACAGGGTTTTTTGTTGTTCAAAATTCAAGCTTCACTTCCGTGCTTACACGGTTAGGAAATGATAGAATTCAACCTGAGATCGCCTTCGATCACGGCACAATTCGGCACGAGTCTGGGGTCTGTATGTGAGCCTGGTGACATCATTTGTCTGGGTGGCGATCTTGGTGCTGGAAAAACGTCACTTGCACAGCATATCGCCGTCGGTGTCGGGATTGATCCACAGGAGTATATAACGAGCCCAACGTTTGCTATTGTCCATGAATACCAGGGGCGCCTGCCCCTTTACCATATGGATTTTTACCGCCTCAGCAGCAGTATCGAAGTAATCGAACTGGGGCTTGATGAGTACTTTTACCGATCAGGTCTGACGGTGATTGAATGGTATGAAAACGCACTGGATATCCTTCCTAGCAATTCCCTTTTAATTGATTTAGAAGTGGTTGCGCAAAATAGGCGTAGAGCTATGTGTCATGTCCTTTCGAACGCATGGAAAACCAAATTGGCTGCGGTAACTGTGCTCTTAGATAATCAGCGTGATTGAGGGATTGTTGTAGCCTAAACGCTTGGCTGCTGCCTGTTTAATTGATGCATTGAATCCATATAATCTGTGATCCAAAACGTCTATAGCTGTCTGGTGTACCTCTGTCTGCGGTTTTTTGTCGAGATGAAAACTTCGTCATTGAGTAATCCGCTCTTTTTTCCTTATTGTAAATAATCTGTTAGATATTAGATTGGTTTTGTTTGCTGCAGCAGGTATTTTTGTCCAGCTATTGCTGATTATAAGAGGAATAGAAAATCAATGAATAACCATAAAATTGAATTCAAAGACTGTTTGAAAGTCTATACCAGAGATCAGGACAAGGCACTGTCACCAGAAGAGACGTTAGAGCGGTTTTACAAAAAAATACGTAATTTCAATACCAAGATACTTAGTGAGGTAAAAAGAATTGATAACGGCAGGCTCGATATTCCCGTTTATTTCAGTGTCTGTACAGATGAGGCCCAGGCGTTAACCGGCACAAAAAAACAGATGGGAAAGGGGGCATCGTCAATTCAATCGAAAGCTTCTGCATGTATGGAACTTGCTGAGCGCTTTTCGTTTTTTTCATTTAAGTCGACTGCAAGCAATTTCATCACCGGCGATTACGCAGCAATGCGCTCCAGCGGATATCCCGTCATGGATAGTGGTCTTTTGCTCAGCTCTGTTGAAGATGAAAACCTCACTCAAGATCAGCTGGAAAAGCTGCTTGAAGGTATTCCGATGCTGTGGACGTGGGCGACCAATGTCAGTTGTAATGAACAAGTCTTACTACCTTTTTCCTGGTTCTATGCAATCAACGAATTCAATGGTCCTTCTGCAGGTAATACTTATGAGGAAGCGGCGTTGCAAGGAATATGCGAAATTGTTGAAAGACATGTATGTTCGGTCATACATCATCATCATCTTGAAACCCCCGTCATCGATGCTGACTCAACAAAAGATCCCGTTGCCCGGGAGTTGCTCGAGAAATTTAGAAAAAACAACATTGAACTTTATTTGCACGATTTCAGCCTTGATACGGGCATTTGCAGTGTAGGCGCATTGGCAATTGATCACTCAACTTTTCCCCAGCTGAGTGAAATTGTTTATACTGCGGGTACTACTCCCGGGCCGGATAAAGCAATCATCAGGGCGATCACCGAGGTGGCTCAGCTTGGCGGTGATTTTAATACTGGCTCAAACTACGTAGCATCCGGGCTTCCTAAACCATTATCGCTTGAAGAAGTGCGATATCTCACGAACAGTGGTAAAACGATCGCCGTGCAACAGATGGCAGACCTATCAGATGACAATATGAAAGTAGAAATTGAAAATTGTCTTACTGAGTTGAAGAAGAGAAATCGCGACGTCTTCATGATTGATGTTACTCATCCAGATCTTGCTATACCTGCTCTTTATACCATTATTCCTGGTGCCCATTTCAGAGAACGGTCTGCAAGGCATGATGCCGGTTTGTTTGCGGCCAAGCTGCTTAATGAACTCGTAGAAGACCAAGCCCTATTTAATGAAAAGTTGGAAGTTATGGGAGCCATACTCCCCGATTCCTATTATCTTTCCTTTTATCGCGGAAAAAGTTTATTTAATCGTGGTGATTTTTCAGGCGCTATAACGTGCTTCGATCAAGCACTTGACCAGAATCCGGAAAACGAGGATATGCCCTACATATACTCATATAAGGGACACAGTCTGAAAGATCTCGAGCAATACGATAAAGCGATAGCTGTCCTCAATCAGGGCTGCAATGAAGATGATGAACGGCCTGATTTACATAATCTTCTTGGCTTCTGCTATTTTAAGAAAGAACAATACCATGATGCCATAAGACATTTTGAACGGGCAGTTCATCTCAACCCTTCTTCTGCCATGGATTATGCCAATTTAGGAGTAAACCATAAACGGCTGAAAAACAGTGAAGAAGCAATCCATTATTTCACCCTTGCTCTCACGCTCGACTCTTCACTGGAATTTGCCAGAGTCCAGCTTCAGGAATTAACGGAAAATCGATGATTCCTCCTTTTTCAAGACAGGTATTTCACGTGTTGTCTCACCTGAGATTTCTCTTTACTCTATTGCCTCTGTTCATGCTCACCATACTCATTATTGGTGCAGGAAGGAGTGAGGCGCAGCCCAAAAGTATACAGGCACTCAAAAATCAAGCCAGACGACTCTACTGGGGAATTGGTGTAGAGCAGAATTTTACCCAGGCTCTCAGCTTATACGAAACTGCAGCTGCACTGGGAGATGGCGAAGCCTCCTTTATCGCAGGGGGGATGTATTACACCGGTAAAGGAGCCGAGAAGAGTGATGTAAAAGCTTTCGAGTATCTGAGCTTTGCCGTTGCAGAAGGCAACGCACCGCCAGAAGCCCTGAGGGTACTTGCCGAATTCTATCTAAAAGGGCAGGTTACCCCCCAGAACTACTCCAAAGCCATGCAATGGTTTCATCAAGCAGCAAATAAGGGCGATGCTTTATCACAAAACGAGCTTGGCTTCTTGTATTCTCAAGGCAAAGGGGTCGAGCAGAACTCAGAAAAAGCTTATGATTGGTTTCGCGAGGCAGCTCTGCAGGGGAGTGCTATCGCTCAATACAACGTAGGGATAATTTGGTATACCGGTGATGGTGTTGCTGAAAGTGATCTGAAACAAGCATATGCCTGGTTCAGTGTTGCGGCATTAAACAAATATGGCGCTGCAATTCTGGCGCGAGATTTTGTTATGTCCTTACTCTCAGAAGAAGAATTGCAGCAAGCCCAGAACTTGGCTGAAGATATTTATGGCGAATTAAACCCAATCATCCCACTGCCACCAAATTAAAACCAAAGAAATAGAACCACTTGCAAAATGCCCTTTTTGTTCAACCTCTACGTTATGCTTAAAATTTTATCCTCGGAATAACAATTATATGCCTGCGGCAAAATTTTTCGCATGCCTTGACTTTGAGCGAAAATCATCATTTTGCAAAAGGCTCAGGAGTTAACATTATCTGCGGGCAATTGGTTGCTTAATTGTCCTTGTTTATGGTAAGCAGAGCCTGCTTTATTCATGTCCGATCTCTGTTGTCCCATTTCTCGTATATACGGCAGGGTCATATCATCAGGTTTTATGTATGAAAATTGCAATTCTTGCGGTTACCAAAAAAGGATATAAAACTGCTGAAAAAATAAAACAATCCCTCCCAGACTCTGTGATTATCGATTCACCTGCTGGGGTGAGGCCCGCGCTTGAGCATATATGGCCTCGTTACGATGGAATTATATGCATCATGGCAGCTGGCATTGTTGTACGCTGTATCTCAGGTTTATGCCATAGTAAATACTCTGATCCATGTGTCGTGGTTACAGACGAGCATGGTGCTTTTTGTGTGAGCCTGCTCTCAGGGCACATTGGAGGTGGCAACAAACTTGCACTAAAAGTGGCCTCATTGTGTAAAGGAACCGCAGTAATCACAACGGCGTCTGATTTATCTGGACACACAGCTGTTGATCTCTGGTCGATTGAAAACTGCCTCTCAATCGTCAACCCTGAACGCTTGGCGGCAACTTCCGCTCGCTTGTTGAATAGTGGTGAGCTTAACGTCTATCAGGACAGAACTTACGGGATCTCTTTTCCAAGCGATTTTAAGCTATGCAAGCACAGCAGCCAGGCAGATGTCATCATCAGTATGACCCCTGATAAAGAAAGCTCTCTGCTTCACCTGGTTCCCAGAATTAATTATATTGGCTTTGGCTGCAGAAGAGGAACAAACATTGAGGAATTTGAACAGGCAGTAGCTGATATTCAGGAAATAAAGGGCGTTCCTCTTGCCAGTATTGCTGGAATAGCAAGTATTGATCTTAAAAAAGATGAGCCAGGGTTGTGCGAGATTGCCGTTTTAAAAAAATGGCCCATACGTTTTTTTTCAAAAGAAGCGCTTAATTCGATACAATCGCCGAGTATATCCTCAAAGGTCTTTGAAAAAGTTGGCACCTGGGGCGTATGTGAACCGGCAGCGATGCTCGCTGCCTCCAATAGAGGCAAACAAGGTCATCTGATTATTGGTAAAATGACATGGGAAAGAATCACAGCAGCGATAGCTCAAAAGGTACATTAAGTGTTGTTGGCACCGGTCCCGGTGCGCTTGATTACCTCACTCCTGCAGCATTAAAAGAAATATCAGCCGCTGATGTGATCGTGGGATATAAGACATATCTTGACCTTATCGCAGATGTTACCAAGGGAAAAGAGATTGTGTCTTCTCATATGATGCAGGAGGTTGACCGTGTAAATGAAGCAATTTTATTAGCAGAATCTGGCAAATTCGTCGTTCTCGTATCAGGCGGTGATCCAGGTATTTATGCAATGGCAGGTCTGGTTTTTGAGATAGCCAGAGAGCGCGACAGTAACATTAAGATCAAAATTAGAGCTGGCATCGCCGCATTGAACAGCTGTGCAGAAAAACTCGGAGCACCTCTGATGCATGATTTTGCCACGATTAGTCTCTCAGATCTCTTGACCCCCTGGGAGACTATTGAAAAACGATTGCAGGCCGCTGCTTCTGCTGATTTTGTTATTGTCATTTACAACCCGAAGTCAAAAAAACGCTCTTGGCAGTTAGCAAAAGCATGTGAAATCATAAGCCGATTCCGGGGAAAAAGTACGCCTGTTGGTGTAGTCAAAGCCGCCACACGAACCAATGAAGAGGTTCATCTTACTTCTCTTGGGGATTTCACCCCGGAGGCGGTCGATATGCAGTCTACGGTTATCATCGGCAACTCTACAACATATTGTTGGGAAAACAGGATGATAACTCCTCGCGGCTACCACAATAAATATGACCTGGCTTAAATAACGGATACCGTGCTTCTTTACCTTCTCAGACATGGCAAAACGACAAGCCCTGGAACCTACACCGGCAGCCTCGATATTGATCTTTGTATTGAAGGAACGAAGCAGGTGAGGCATATTGCTTCCTATTGCAAAACACTTGAACTCGATTCCTGTTACTGCAGCCCGCTGCAAAGATGCAGAAAAACATTTTCTCTGCTCGAGCTTTCAAACGACTGTATCCTTGATGACAATCTTCGGGAGATTGATTTTGGACGATGGGAGGGGTTAACCTTTTCTGAAATCAGCAGGAAAGACAAGGCTCAATTTGATTTGTGGGTTCAGCAGAAAGAGGAATTTGTTTTTCCGGGTGGCGAGGCGATAGCAACGTTTATCAAGCGCGTCACGACCTGGTTTGATGAACTGCTAAAAAATGAAATGGACGCAGTACTTATCGTCAGCCATGGAGGCGTTATCAGACATGGTCTGTGCCATCTTATCGGTCTGGACCACTCGTTTGCTTCCTCTTTTCATATAAGCGAGGCGGGGATGGCAGTCGTAGAGTGCGGTGATGATTGGAGCACGCTCATTCGTTTGAATTGAAATAAATATGGCTGATATCATTCTTATAACCGGTGGTACAAGAAGCGGTAAAAGTGATTATGCTCAATTACGTGCTGAACAGTTGAGCGGGCCTCATTGTTTTATTGCTACTTGCAAAGCATTCGATCAAGAGATGATTGAGCGTATCAAAAAGCACCAGTCGAAAAGAGACAAATATAGATGGAAAACCTTTGAAGAGCCGTTAGAGCTCGCACGACTCATACGTCATAACTCTTCTTACGGTCTTTACCTGATCGATTGTCTGACCCTATGGGTCAGCAATCTCATGTATGATTATGACCAGAAAGGTATCGAGTGTACAGAAGATGTCATTGCTGTCCAGCTTGAAGAGCTTGTGCACGAATGCATGTTGCTCTTGGGAACAGTAATTTTTGTTACCAACGAAATTGGTATGGGAATTGTTCCGGAAAATAAGCTTGCTAGACAATTCAGAGATTTTGTCGGTTATTCTAACCGCATCCTTGCATCTCACGCAGATGAAGTTGTTCTCGTCAGCTGTGGTCTTCCTTTACCCCTCAAATCAAAGCAGTGTTGAAAATGAATATATTAGAGCAGACATGCCAGGAAATATTTCCCCAGGATTCTCACTATCGTGCTCAAGCCAAATCTCGACTTGAGCAACTGGCTTTACCATACTGGGCCCTTGGGGACCTTATGGATTTAGCCATCGAGCTTGCCGGTATTACTCGTTCGATCGAACTCTCGCTTGAGCGCAAGGCAGTGGTGACAATGGCTGGTGACCATGGTGTTGTGGCCGAAGGAGTAAGCAAGTTTCCCGCCGAGGTAACCCCTCAAATGGTCTATAACTTTGTCACAGGCGGGGCGGGTATCAATGCCCTTGCTCGTCAGGTTGGTGCAGAGGTTTGTGTTGTTGATATGGGCGTCAATGCTGATTTGAGTGGTCTTGCTGAATCAGGTAAAATCCTGGACAGAAAGGTTGGCTTTGGCACCAACAACATTGCCCATGGACCGGCAATGAGCATTGCCAATGCTCGAAAAGCAATAGAAGCAGGTATTGATGTTGCCAATGAGCTTGGTGGTAGATTCGACTTGTTTGGTACTGGAGATATGGGTATAGGCAATACGACTCCGAGCACTGCAATTGCAGCAGTTATCACCGGAGAACCTATAGAGGATCTTACCGGTAGAGGGACAGGTCTTGATGATCAACAACTCAATCAAAAGGTAAAAACCATTAAAGCTATTTTAGAAGTAAATAAACCCGATCCTCATAACGGTCTTGATATCCTCGCCAAGGTAGGTGGGTATGAGATTGGTGGAATTGCTGGTCTGATACTCGGGGCGGCGGCGCATAAAAAACCTGTTGTTGTTGATGGTTTTATTTCGACAGCCGGGGCATTGATTGCCTACAAGATTGAACCTTTTGTGAAGGATTATCTCATTTTTGCACATCGTTCAGTAGAGCCCGGCCACAAGTATATGCAAGAAGTTCTTGGTTGTCAGAAACCACTTCTGGATTTAAATCTCAGGCTTGGTGAAGGTACGGGAGCTGCGCTTGCCATGAATATTGTTGACGCTGCAGCTGCGGTATTGACGCAAATTGCCACGTTTACAGAGGCAGCCGTTGCCAGTGCGGACAAATAACTGTGATTCCTAAACATATTGATTACAGCCGACTTCAGGCCGAAGCGGCAAACTCAGTGAAAAGTTTTTTAGCTGCGATCAGATTCCTGACGGTCTTTCCGACATTCTCATCTTCAGCAGATGATTCAATCTTTTTTGGACGTTCACTCTATTTTTTTGCCCCAACTGGTCTTTTAACAGGTTTCGTTTGCGCACTTGTTGCAATGGCTTTTGGTGTTATTGCTCCGCCAATTTTGGTAGCCGCACTGGTAGCAATTTGCCTTTCATTAATTTCTGGTTTCTTTCATCTTGATGGTCTTGCCGACACCGCTGATGGATTCATGAGCGCCAGATCATCCGATCGCTGCCTGGAAATCATGCGGGACAGCAGAATTGGCGTCATGGGTGCCGCTGCTGTAACCTCGCTTTTTTTGACTAAAACAGCAGCTCTTTATTCAATCGAACACACTGAGCTCATAGCTGCTCTTGTCATAGCCTCTGTTGCAGGGCGAACAGCAATCGTTGTAACCATGGCATTTTTACCCTATGCCAGGCAAGATGGAGGACTTGGTGAACTCTTTTATTCAACATCGACTAAAAGCAGTGCCGTCATTTCTAGTCTATTATTGCTCGCAATCGTTTTATTCTGCAACCCAGCAAAACTGTTTTTAGTTATGGCAGCAATCATACTGACAACAGCCAGTTTTTCTTATCTGAGCCTGAAAAGAATTGGTGGAGCTACTGGCGATACTCTCGGTGCTGTATGCGAATTAAACGAGGCAGCCGTGCTTGTTGCATTCACTCTTTTTACACAAGGTAGCTGAAGATACGATGATTATGAAAAAAAAGATGGCCGACGGTAATACTATCGCCCCAATCGGCAAACACGAACATGGAGGTAACATATACAAATTAAAAAGAGATGGTCTATCACACGACGGCGACATGATAGATTTTAGTGCAAATATTAATCCTCTTGGCCCTCCTGGATGGCTCAGATCTCACCTAAATCGAAATCTTGAACTTGTTGGTCATTATCCCGATCCTGAATGTTTTGAATTGAAACGAACAATTTCTCAAACCTATCAAGTCAGAGAGGAGTGCATCGTTCCTGCCAATGGTACAACTGAGTTGCTCCACTTTTTGCCACACATCTTGGATAAACGAGATGTCGTCGTTCCGGTTCCTTCGTATATTGATTATATCTCTGTTTTTCACAAAAACGGTTTTCCTATAAAATCGGTGGTTCTTTCCGAAAAGGATGGGTTCCAAATAACAGCTGAAATTCTCGAACCCCATATTCATGGCAACGAGATTGTAATTTTGGGCAACCCGGCAAACCCTACCGGAACGTTTTTAGCAGATCATCAGATCTCACAGTTGGCCCGACGACATCGTCATACCTTATTTATCGTTGATGAAGCCTTTCATGAATTTGTTTTACCTTTCAAAACGGTTGGAGAGACTACTGACAATATCATTACCCTTAATTCCCTTACCAAGTTTTATGCAACCCCAGGGTTACGAATTGGATTCGGCGTTTTGCCTGCCGATTATGCCAAGAATATTAAGAAAATACTTCCCCAATGGTCAGTAAATACGTTAGCCCAAAGCAGTGCTGTTAAATTCCTTGAAGATAATGACTATTGTGAAGCCAGCCGACTCGCCTGCACTCAGTTGCGAGAGCATTTGAGAGGCGAACTCGAAGCACTCCGGCAACTCGTTGTTTTTCCTTCTCAGGCAAATTATTTCCTGGTCAAGCTGCAGGGAGAAATGTCCGTAGATTCCCTTTACAACAACCTGTTGAAGAACAGCATCATCATCCGGCGATGCGGTAACTACCTGGGGTTGGATAGTTCATATTTCAGAGTTGCAGTAAGAACTGAAAGTGAGAATTCTCTGCTTATACAAGCGTTGACTCGCGTCTTAGGAAATAAAACGAAAGCGCTAACTAAAAGTACTCGACCATCACATCCTTTGATGTTTCAGGGAACATCATCAAACGCTGGAAAATCGATATTGTCTGCAGCATTTTGTCGGATTTTACTTCAAGATGGCTTCAAAGTCGCACCATTTAAAGCCCAAAATATGTCCCTGAATTCCCATGTTACCCATACCGGGGGAGAAATGGGAAGAGCCCAAGTAGTGCAGGCAATGGCTGCCAAAGTTGACCCTGACTGCCGAATGAATCCCGTTCTCCTTAAACCTAACAGCCATACCGGCAGTCAGGTGATCGTCAATGGAAAGCCGGTGGCCAACATGGAGGTAAAACAATATCATCAATACAAAGAACAGGCATGGCAGGCAGTAAAAAAGAGCTATGATCAAC
>JABDPQ010000431.1 GCA_013042695.1 Desulfobacterales bacterium
GTTGATATTCAGGCGATTGCTGCGGGGTTACAGCGCATCAGCCAGCTGACAACTGATTTCCCGCAAATTACTGAACTTGACATCAATCCCTATATTGTCAGTGATGCCGGGACCGAGCCGATTGTTGCCGATGTGCATATGACGCTGGCCCCGTCCCAGTAAAATCAGTGTTTTTCTTGCGAGGTGATACTTTTAAGCAAACTCGGCAACGGGCATCCTGCCGTTCAGTGATTCTTTGCCAAGCTGGTGCAGCGGGAAAAGTGAGAAGACGGGCCACCATTCCAGCGGCTTTAAAAAAGACAAGGCAATTCCATCAACGTCTTTACGGATTACTTTAGCAGACATTTTGATGTTGAGTTCACTGTCGCTGCCAAGCAGGATGATCTCAACATTCACAAGATCTTCCGGCTCAAAAACAGGGTCGCAATTCAGATAGATAGCATCAATGGAGACATCTCGCGCCACTGCCTTGATAATTCCTTTGTCATGTGATTTGAGCAGAGTGTGAGCAGTATAACTGCTTCTCGCCCTTATTCGTTTACCCATAATCTTCACTTATCTCCGATTATCTTTTCCTCAGCTTATGTCTGGACAGTTAGCTGTATGAGCCTCATTTTCTGTGCAAAGCTGCTTATTTTCTGGCTGAGTTAATTATATGAACACGGTATTATTGCTGCCCATCGCCATCTGTGTTATCCATCAGCATGAGCGAAGAGGCGGTCTCTGCAGTGATATCCTCCGCGGGGAGAATATCTGCATAGCTGCGTCCCAGCATGAGCAATATAATCAACACGGCAACAGCAATACAGTCTATCAGTCTGTCGATCATAGCAGCTTCCTCCCTTTTTGAATGATGTTACGTATGAATCGGTTATAATTAGTAAAAAATTAAGCAATAAATATGCCATTTGGCATCATGTGCTAAAATTTATATAAAAAATGGCTAAAACTGGGCCTTAAAAATTACTATTTGGTGGTTTTAGGAGAAAAAAATTGCAACAAATTCCGCAATGTCGGACCGAAACAGGTGACATTCCGGAAATAGGAAATTATTTGAGTTACTAATTTGAGTTACTATATAGGCGGACTTAAGTTTTACGATAATGGAGTAAATCGTTTACAGGCATCCATTTATGAAATATTACTATGCTCTTGCAATTAAGCGACTGAAATTAGCTTGCTATTAAAGCATAAGAGGCTGATGATAAATCAAATAAACGCTTCATTTCCAGCAAAATTTCAATGTTGGGGATGAAACACTCTATTTCATCTTTACATGCAGGTGCAGATGCGGGTATGCGTTTGAAAAGCACATCGAGAATGAATGCATACAATGTTTTTCTGATTATCTTCATTTTTGCCTTATCAATCTTGTTTTTCATTGGCGGACCAGATCACTTTGTATCACGATCCGCTAAAGCCATTTGGAATCTTGGGCATCTGGCTTTTTTTGCTACACTGCCACTCTTGATATACTCCTTATCATCAGTGCAGAAGCATAAAACAAGCATTCAGATTGTCTTCTTACTAGTAATTACCATAGGTCTCGGCGCTGTAGTCGAGATAATTCAATATGGGCTCAGCCGGAGTGCAGATCTTGCAGATATCTACAGAAATCTTCTTGGAGTAATGATAGCCATTGTCTTTTTTCTGCCGACCAGAAATTTCGTCTCAGGTTTCTGGCAGCTTATGTTGAAGATTTTTGTCATAGTGTTGTTTGCGATACAATTAGTGCCTGTTGCCATTGCCTTGATCGACGAGCAGCAGGCACGCTCATCCTTCCCTGTTCTTTCTGATTTTGAAACCAGGTTTCAGCTAAGTCGTTGGGAGAGCAGCGCTGCCATTGGAATTGAAACAATAGATTATCTGACAGGTAACCGTGCGATGAGCGTGCACCTTACTACTGCGCAATTCTCAGGTGCAAATTTGCTATATTTTCCGGGAGAATGGGAATCTTATGAGTGGTTTGGGTTCAATGTATTTAATCCCACCGCTGAACTGCTCGCAATTACCTGTCGCATCCATGATAGAAAGCATACGCAAATGTATCAGGATCGCTTTAACAAATCCTATGAGATTGCCCCGGGCTGGAATGATATCACGATTAACCTAGAGGAAGTCAGACAATCACCAAATAACCGTCAGATGGACTTGAACCAGATAAGTGGCCTCGGCATATTTTCTTCCAGTCTGCTCCAACCTCGAAAGATTCTTATAGATAACCTTCGATTGTTCTGAACAAAGACCGGCCCGTGTGAGGGAAAATAATCAGGCTAGAGGAGGCCTCAATGAGGCTTTGCTCCAAGAACTCTTAAACCCTATAAAGCAATCCGGAATAATTTTTAAAAAAGGTTTTAATTCTCACAAAGTCAACAAAGTTTTATGAAATGTTAGGTAGTACCAATACAATATTATAATTGAACAATAGCAAAAACCGATATGGTGTATAGTGTTGTCAACCGCACAGAAATGATATAGATGTTAGCACGTGAAATTGATAAAATTCCTAAAGAAATAGAATAGGTAAGGATCTGGCGTGATAGAATATGATGCCGAGTGGCAGGAAAAATACCGTGACATGATTATGACGCCGAGAAAGGCACTGTCTCACGTCAAATCGGGGAACCGGGTTTTTCTGGGAACCGGCTGCGGAGAACCGCTGGTCCTGGTTGAGGCCTTGGTGAAAAATGCCAAGAACCTTGCCGATGTGGAGATTATCGAGCTGCTGACCAAGGG
>JABDPQ010000434.1 GCA_013042695.1 Desulfobacterales bacterium
TGATTTTGCTGTCGTTTCAGGCAAATCGACATCAAGTCCTTGGGTCATCATAGGTGCTGTCACCATGAAAATGATAAGCAGAACAAGCATTACATCAACAAGCGGCGTGACATTAATGTCTGCTACCAGCCTTTTTCTTCCATTACCGTTTAGTGGTCCCATGACTGTTATCAGACTCTGCTCAGAAGATCTCTTTCAACCAGATTAAGAAAATCAGATGAAAAGCTCTGTACGTTATATTGAACATCCGTCAACTTGTTAGAAAAATAATTAGAGAAGATAACCGCAGGAATTGCCGCGGCAAGGCCTGCCGCCGTCGCTACGAGTGCCTCGGAAATACCCGGGGCAACAACAGCAAGTGAAGCTGAGCCACGTTGCCCTATGTCATGAAATGATACCATAATACCCCAGACAGTTCCAAAAAGACCAATAAATGGCGTGGCACTTCCTGTAGTTGCAAGGAAGGGGAGAAGACTGCCAAGTTTATTGATTTGCTGATCTTCTGCTTTTCTCAAGGCACGCTTTAGGTTATCCATCGTTGCCAGCTGCATATCGAGCGTTTCCTTGGTAGAATCCTCACCACGTGTTCTGATTTTATTAATTTTTTTAAGCTCTGAAAAACCTGTTGAAAAAACGATTGCTTCAGGGCTGAAGGAAAATTCTTTCGCCGCTTCGTTGGCCTCATTTAGATTATTTGAGGACCAAAATGTCTCGAGGAAATCCTCAGAATCGAGTCGGACATTGCGAAACAACTTCGCTTTCATGAAAATGACTGACCAGGATACTATTGAAAAGAACAGGAGAAGCAGCATGACCAATTGACCAACTGGCCCCGCATGCATGATCATCTGAGTGATTGATAGTTGCACGTCACGTAGTCCTTATTGAAAAAACTTATATATACTCAGGATAAGATTCGAACAAACGATTATCCTGCCAAGATAAAACTAGCCAATTTTACCTTTTTTAACAGAAAGGTCAACCGGTCAGTAAATGAGAAAAAAAGATGTTATGGCAATTAGTTATTTGTCTCAATAAACCGACACTCATGGTGTGACGAGAGCACAGGAAAATTCAGTTTTAACTGCAACCTTGCCATTGACATGGGCGGTGCCTCTTAAGATGCACACAGACGAGATTGTCTCTATTAATCTGACCGTCATCTGAATCGTGTCACCTGGTTGCACCTGACGTTTAAATCGAGCCCCGATTATCTTCGTGAGTACTGGAATCTTATTGCTATCCATTTTTACAGATTTTTCAAGCACGGAAGCTATGAGAAGAGCACCTGTTTGAAAAATGGCCTCACAAAGCAAAACGCCAGGAAGCAGGGGGTGACCTGGGTAGTGTCCCTTAAATACATCATGGTTTTCGGGAACCCATTTTTCTGCGACAATTGAGTCCTTGGTGATTTCTATTATTTTGTCAACCCAGAGAAATGGGGGCCGGTGAGGAATAAGGGAAATGATTTGCGAATCAAGCATATTAGAGCCCACCTGTAACATCGAGGACAGCACCGGTAATATATGAAGCTTTTGGGGAAGCAAGAAATAACACGGCATCTGTTACTTCAGCAGTCGTACCAAACCGTTGCATTGGGACCATTTTTTTATATACAGCCAGCTGTTCAGTTGTCAGGTCATTAATTAAATCTGTTTTGATAAATCCTGGTGAAACACAATTCACCGTGATCTTTTTTCGTGCTGTTTCTCTGGCCAAAGTTTTGGTGAACCCTATTTGTCCAGCCTTTGATGCTGCATAATTTGCCTGACCATGAAAACCAAGATAGGACACCGGCGAGGTGATATTTATGATCCTGCCAAATTTTTGCTTCAACATGAGTGGAACAGCAAATTTGCTCATATTAAAAGTACCAGTCAGATTAACATCAAGTACCTCATTCCACTGAGAGAAACTCATCAAAGCAGTTATCGCATCCTTGCGAATGCCGGCATTATTTATGAGAATATCAATGGTTTCAAATTGTGATTCTAATTCAGAGAAAAATTTCTTGACCTGCAGATGATCAGCAACATTAACGCAGTGCAGCTGAATATGTTCACCCAAATCTTCACATTCTTTCTGCATCAGATCCGCAGCTTCAGAA
>JABDPQ010000436.1 GCA_013042695.1 Desulfobacterales bacterium
CAGAGGGATGTCGGATTTTCGTTCAAGCAAATCGGGAAGCGCCAAATAGAGGGTACTGAGTCGGTAGAAGAGGTCCTGACGCAGAAGGTTTTTCTCTTGATCCTCAAGCTGTTTTTTATTGCAGGCAGCTATTATCCGGATATCCACTGGGATCACTTCGTCGCCGCCAACCCTGATAAACTCCTTTTCCTGGAGCAGTCTCAAGAGTTTAGCCTGCAGAGACGTTGAGAGTGAGTCAACCTCGTCAAAGAACAATGTACCTAAATGAGCCTGATCAACCAGCCCCTGCTTACCCGCTGAACTTGCTCCGGTGAAAGCACCTTTGACATAGCCAAACAACTCACTCTCCATAAGTTCAGCAGGAAGTGTGGCGCAATTGATTGCCACAAAAGGAAAGCGTTTTCTGGGGCTGCTGTTGTGAATTGCCTGGGCAAACAGCTCCTTTCCTGTTCCCGTTGCTCCGTAGATGAGCACAGGCGCTTCTGATGCTGCATAAAGTTCAGCATCATTTTTACACTGCTGCAGCGCAGGTGAGTCCCCCAAGATGTCTTGAAATGTGTACTTTGCAGTAAAGCCCTTGTGCCGCATTTTTTGACGAATACGGCTGTCCATGGCCCTTATTTCGTTCACCTTCTTGGCCATAAGAACATTGCCAACCGCACTTGGCCCTACAAAAACCGGATGGATTGCAACCAGCATCGGCTCGCGGTTCATGGACCCGATGATTTCACTATTTTTTTTCTGGTCCAGCATGTCCGCCGAAATAAAACTGAAAACGTTCGACACATGTTTGCCGCTGATGCGGCCCGGATGAAGCTGCAGCTTCTGCTCGGCCACTTTATTGGTAAAAGTAATGTGATTGCTCCTGTTCACAAAGATGACGCTATCCTCGCTGTTTTGTGAAATGATCTCGAGCTGCGCCACCTTCTCTTCCAGGGATTGATTATAGCGATGTGTCTCAAGGGCCCGGGTGTAGGCATCATGAAAAATATCGTGATCTGAAAATAAAAATACCGGAGTTAATCCATAGTCTTTGGCAATCTGAAACGTGTAGCTTCCGCTAATGACGACTGAATGTCCCTTTTGTTTTGCATCCACGCAAAAACGCAGGTAATCAGAGAGATGCTCGGCATAATAAATATCAATGGAAATGCCCAGCAGGTTTTCATAGAAGCTGACATCATGCTTTTCTTCAATGGGGCAGATAAAAGCCGCTCTGTCTGCAATCTGCTTCGCCTTTATGAGGGCCTTGATAAGCGCTTTATGACCAGCCCGAAAGGGGATGACATTATTTTCATTTATCCCTTCCATCACCTTGGCGGTGACGACACCAACTATAATGATGTCATGGTTGACCCGCTTAAATGATTTCGCTCTATTTCCCAGAGGGTGGTCCGGGCTGGAAGATATGTATTTAACGCCGCTTATTTCAGGTATGTACTGATAATAGAGAAAATTTGCGTTGTTGAAATACTCCTCGGCAACCTCTTGACATGATGAGAGAATTTTAGGGAAGCCGATTACGGTAATATTTGCTTTTTTGCTCATGGGAGGTTCGTCTGGCAGCATTATGGATGTTCCATATATAAAACAAATGTTTCGTTATTGCAACATTGCTGCCATTGGACCCCATCGGTGCAGGCTCCAGGGTTCCTGACACTACTTTGAAAGGTAGCCATGGTGGCAGGTATTAAACGAAAGGCGCTGCTATAAACAGAGGCCAGATTTCTTAATGGGACCGTCTGCAGTTTAGAAGATTACCAACTCCGCGATTTGTCTGTGTGCTCAAAAAGGTCAAGACTCGTCCCTACTTTTTTCATTAGTGGCTCCGTGGCAACACGCAATGCGGACACGGTTTCATCATCGAGCTCAACATCGAGGGCCTTCAAATTATCGAGGAATTGGTCCTTATCGCGTGCCCCGACAAGCGTGCACGTCAGGTCAGGATGAGCCATGGACCAGGCTGCGGCAAGCAGATGCATGGGTAGGCCCAGCTCCTTGGCAGTTGCAGCTATCTTTGCTAGCGCCTCAAATGTCTCTTTTTCTGCACCAGCTTCACCGTGGCGGGACCCAGGCCGATCCCCTCTGAAATGCCTCACCCGCGCCCGGTTGGGGGGTACAGAATCGGCATCCTTGTACTTGCCGGCTAAAAGACCTTGCATAAGGCCCATGTAGCCGATCACGCCGATGCCTTTTTCCCTGCAATAGGGCAAAACTTTGGCTTCTATCGTCTGGAACAACAAACTGTAAGGCATCTGGTTAACGGCTATGTTTACCCCAAGTCCAAGTATTTCCTCCATCTGCAGCACGCCGAAGTTGCTTATCCCGATGTGCCTGATCTTTCCCTCTTGCTGCAGTTCTTCAAGCGTCTGGACCGCCGCGTCGAGCCGGGGAGCATTTTTGCTCAAGCTGTTATCAGATGTAGCGCTGGAAACTGCCTGGGAAGGGATTGGCCAATGAATCATCTAGAGGTCGATATAGTCCATACCCAGACGTTGCAGACTGGCCTCACAATGTTGCTTAAGCGATTTCGGCTGACAATTTGATGGTAAAACTTTGGTGCCGACAATGGCCTCATGGCGACGGTTTTTCAACGCTTTGCCTACCGCTGACTCGCTCGCACCATTATTGTAG
>JABDPQ010000160.1 GCA_013042695.1 Desulfobacterales bacterium
TTGGAACCAGCCAGCTTTCCCAGTTTATGGATCAGACCAATCCTTTGTCGGAGGTAACTCACAAAAGGCGCTTGAGTGCCCTTGGACCTGGCGGATTGTCACGTGAACGGGCCGGATTTGAGGTTCGGGATGTTCACCCGACTCATTACGGCAGAATTTGTCCTGTCGAAACACCAGAGGGACCCAATATTGGTTTAATTGTCTCTCTGGCAACATATGCCAGGGTAAATCCGTACGGTTTTATTGAAACGCCATACCGTAAAGTTGAAGATCGAATTGTTTATGATAAAGATGTTATCTATCTCAGTGCGCTTCAAGAACAGAACAATTTTATCGCACCGGCGCTCACGCCCTTAGATAAAAAAAATAAAATTGTTCCGGATTCGCTGATTGTTCGTGAAGATGGAGAAGTTATTACCGCCAATGCCGAAAGCGTTACCTTTGCCGATATTGCACCGAACCAGTTAGTAAGTGTTGCAGCTTCTCTGATACCATTTCTGGAAAACGATGATGCCAACCGTGCCCTGATGGGATCGAATATGCAGCGCCAGGCAGTACCGCTCATGACAACCGCAGCGCCGCTTGTTGGCACTGGAATGGAGCGCTATGTTGCACGAGATTCTGGTGCCTGTTTGCTTTCGGGAGGAGCCGGTGTTGTGGAAGAGGTCGATGCTAATCGTATCGTTGTACGCTATGATCAACCTGGTATCGATGGTTATGACACCGGTGTTGCAGTATATCGCCTTGAAAAATATAAAAAATCAAACCAGAACACCTGCTTTAATCAAAAGCCGTTGGTTAAACCTGGCATGTTAGTTGAGAAGGCAACAGTTCTTGCCGATGGCTCATCCTGTGACAAAGGTGAGCTGGCTCTTGGAAAAAATGTCACCATTGCCTTCATGCCCTGGCGTGGCTTTAACTATGAGGATTCAATCCTCGTCAATGAAAGGCTGCTCAAGCAGGATATCTTTACCTCCCTGCACATCGAAGTTTTTGAAACGATGGCTCGAGACACCAAACTTGGTAAGGAAGAGATAACCCGGGATATTCCAAACGTCAGTGAAGAGACACTGCGCAATCTTGACGAGTCTGGCATCGTCTGTGTTGGAGCAGAGGTAAAAGCGGGTGATACCCTTGTCGGCAAAGTGACTCCAAAGGGCGAGACGGTATTGTCACCGGAAGAAAAATTGCTCAGGGCAATTTTTGGTGAGAAGGCGCAGGATGTAAAAGATTCGTCTCTGCGCGTGCCGCCAGGCGTCCAGGGTGTCGTCATTGATGCCAAAGTTTTTTCTCGAAAGGGCGTTGACAAAGATGAACGATCCTTGATGATTGAAGACTTAGATATTGAAAAGCTCAATCAAGACAAACTTGACGAACTGGCCAGTCTGAAGCGAGGTGTTTGCCGCGAGGTTGGCAAGGTTATCGATGGTAGAACGGTCAAAGAGGATGTCATCGCCCGTGACGGCAGTGTGCTTGTAAAGCTCGGTAAGAAGTTTTCAGCCGCATTCGCTGATGATGTTGGTTTTCACACGCTGCGCAAACTTGATTTTTCCGAGCGTGCAAAATATCTCGAGCAAATAGGAGATATCTATTCTCGCTATGAAAACCAGGCCCGGCTGATTAGCGAACGATACGACGGTATCATCGAACGCCTGAAAAAAGGTGATGATCTGCCTCCAGGGGTGGTGAAAATGGTTAAGGTGTATGTGGCAACAAAGAGAAAACTTTCAGTTGGCGACAAAATGGCTGGCCGACATGGTAATAAGGGTGTTGTTTCCTGTGTCATGCCGGAAGAGGATATGCCATATTTCGCCGATGGCCAAACAGTAGATATCGTCCTTAACCCTCTTGGTGTGCCGTCTCGTATGAATGTTGGGCAGGTGCTTGAAGTGCATCTTGGCTATGCTGCTAAAAAACTTGGTGAGCAGCTTGAGGCACTGGCACAGAAGGAGGGCGCAAAGATTATCAAACAGAAACTGGCAAAGATATATTCGAAGGTTGAATGTAAACAGATTGTCGATAACTGTACCGATGAAGAGTTGATATCCTGGGCCAGAGAACATAAAGATGGTTTGCACATGGCAACACCGGTGTTTGACGGTGCTGAAGAGTCTGAGATACGCGGTCTGCTTGTTGAAGCTGGCGTCGATGAAGTTGGGCAGGTGCAATTATATGATGGACTCTCTGGAGAGCCTTTCGCCAACCTGGTTAGTGTTGGGGTTATGTACATGCTCAAGCTACATCACCTTGTTGACAATAAAATTCATGCCCGGTCAACCGGTCCTTATTCACTTGTCACGCAGCAGCCTCTGGGCGGCAAAGCGCAATTCGGTGGCCAAAGACTTGGTGAGATGGAGGTGTGGGCGATGGAAGCGTATGGTGCCGCCTACACGCTTAAAGAATTCCTTACTGCCAAATCGGATGATGTCGAAGGCAGGACATCCATGTATGAGCGAATTGTCAAAGGAGATAACTTCCTGACAACAGGCCTGCCGGAATCCTTTCATGTTCTTGTAAAAGAACTGCAGGGACTGTGTCTGAACATGGAACTGATAGAAGAATAGAAGTGGAGCAGGAGCCGCAAACTAAGTGGCCCGGCGCCTTGTCAATACTATATCTCTTCAATGCCTGGAAACTGATGTTTTTAGGTTACCAATAACTTGAAGGAGAGGTGATTTCGTGGAAGAATTATTCAATTTTTTTCAAAAACCGAAGGCTCCTATAAAATTCAAAGCAGTGAAGATTTCACTCGCTTCACCTGAGAAGATCATGGACTGGTCTCATGGTGAGGTAAAGAAGCCTGAGACTATTAACTACAGGACGTTCAAGCCAGAACGCGATGGCCTCTTTTGCGCCAAAATCTTTGGCCCTGTTAAAGATTTCGAGTGTAACTGCGGAAAATACAAGCGCATGAAGCATCGCGGTGTTGTCTGTGAAAAATGCGGTGTTGAAGTGATCCAATCAAAGGTGCGCCGCGAGCGTCTCGGTCACATAAAACTTGCTGCTCCCGTCGCACATATTTGGTTTTTGAAAAGTTTGCCGAGTAAAATCGGCGCTGTACTTGATATGACTTTGAAACAGCTTGAAAAGATACTCTATTTTGAACAATACGCGGTTGTTAGTTCAGAGGTTGAGGCTATTTCAGCAGCCACATTACTTACCGAAGAAAAATATCGTCAGGCACGAGACGAATATCCGGGGCAGTTTCGCGTCGGCATTGGTGCCGAAGCAATTCGTGAACTCCTTGCGAGCCAGGATTTAGAAGCGTTATCCAAGGGACTTCGAGCTGAAATGTTGGCAACCGGTTCACAGACCAAGCGACAGAAGCTTGGTAAACGACTCCACGTCATTGAAGCGTTTCTCGATTCAGGCAATAAACCGGAATGGATGATACTCGAGGTTATTCCAGTTCTGCCCCCTGATCTCAGACCGCTTGTCCCCCTTGAAGGTGGAAGGTTTGCAACTTCCGATCTCAATGATCTGTATCGGCGGGTAATTAATCGCAACAACCGTCTCAAGCGTTTATTGGAGCTTGACGCACCAGACATTATCATCCGTAATGAGAAAAGGATGCTCCAGGAGGCCGTTGACGTATTGTTTGATAATGGTCGCCGCGGAAGAGTTATTACTGGAGCCAACAAGAGACCGTTGAAATCTCTTGCAGATATGCTCAAAGGCAAACAAGGCCGGTTCCGTCAGAATCTTCTGGGCAAACGTGTCGATTACTCAGGGCGATCAGTCATTGTGGTTGGCCCTACGCTGCGCCTGCATCAGTGCGGACTACCCAAAAAGATGGCTCTCGAGTTGTTCAAACCTTTTATTTACAATAAACTTGAGCGCCGCGGGTTTGTCACCACCATTAAGAGTGCACGGAAAATGGTGGAGAAAGGTGTAAAGGAGGTCTGGGACGTTTTAGAAGAAGTTGTCACCGAATATCCAGTAATTCTCAATAGAGCACCAACACTTCATAGGCTTGGCATGCAGGCTTTTGAGGCGGTGTTGATAGAAGGTAAGGCAATTCAACTTCATCCGTTGGTCTGTGCCGCTTTTAACGCCGACTTTGACGGTGATCAAATGGCAGTCCATGTCCCACTTTCGGTTGAAGCCCAGGTTGAGGCGCGAGTGCTGATGATGTCTACCAACAACATCCTTTCTCCGGCAAATGGCGAACCGATTATCATTCCCTCACAGGATATTGTCCTCGGACTTTACTATATGTCACGTGAGCGAATCAACGTGAAGGGCGAAGGGAAGGCATTTGCCGATGTCAATGAGGCTCGAATTGCTTACGATCATGGGGCCGTAGATCTTCAGGCAATCATTAAGGTTCGCATGGATGGTAAGCTAATTGACACGACCATGGGCAGAGTAATTCTTGGCGAGCTGTTGCCTAAAAACGTGCCATTTGCGGAAATCAATAAAGTGCTCAGTAAAAAAGCGCTGGCCAAATTGATTGACTATGTTTACCGCCACTCTGGAACAAAAGATACGGTAATCCTTGCCGACCGACTGAAGGATATCGGTTATGAATATGCGACCAGAGCAGGTATCTCTATATGTATCAATGATATGAAAATTCCTCTATCAAAAGAGGACCTTGTCGAGAAAGCTGAAGAAGAGGTGCTTGATGTTGAACATCAATATTCCGACGGTCTGATTACTTCTGGTGAGAAATACAACAAAGTTGTCGATATCTGGTCGAAGGTAACTGAAGACATCGCCAACGGAATGATGGAAGAGATCAAAGTTGAGTATGTCAGGGATCACGACAACAAATTGGTAGAATCACCGAGCTTTAATTCGATATTTATCATGGCTGACTCCGGAGCAAGGGGCTCTCGAGACCAGATAAGACAGCTTGCCGGTATGCGCGGTCTGATGGCCAAACCCTCGGGTGAGATTATTGAAACGCCAATTAAAGCCAACTTTCGAGAAGGCCTCGGGGTACTGGAATATTTTATCTCGACCCACGGTGCACGAAAAGGTCTTGCAGATACCGCCTTGAAAACTGCTAACTCGGGATATCTCACCAGGCGACTTGTCGATGTCGCTCAGGAATCAACCATTGTCGAGACCGATTGTCAAACCCTCGATGGTATTATCGCTGAACCTCTTATAGACGGTGGCGAAATTATCGTCCCGATTGGCGAAAGGATCCTTGGCAGGGTTGCTCTTGAAGATATCAGGGAACCATTTACTGATGATATCATTGCACCATCAGGAACAGAGATTACTGAGACTATAGTCGAGAAAGTTGAGGCGGCCGGTATTGACCGGGTTATGATCCGTTCGGTACTTACCTGCCGTTCACGGCGTGGTGTATGTGCCTCCTGCTACGGGCGTGATCTCGGTCGAGGCCACATGGTGAATATCGGCGAGGCAGTTGGTGTCATTGCGGCCCAGTCTATCGGTGAGCCTGGAACGCAGTTGACCATGCGTACGTTCCATATCGGAGGTACAGCCAGCAGGGCCGTTGAGCAGGCTGAATTGAACACGCAGCGTGGAGGAACCGTTGGTTTTAAAAATCTCCATTGTGTAGAAAATGCCGATGGCGTCAAAATAGTCATGAACCGTAATGCCGAAATTGTCATTCAAGACGAGCTTGCCAGAGAGCGTGAACGTTTCAAGGTGAATTATGGTGCCCAGATCCTGGTTGCGGAGGGCGATGATGTTGAACCCGGAACTATCTTGGCAGATTGGGATGCATACACAATTCCGATTGTGGCAGAGGTTGGCGGAACCATCAAGTATGGAGACGTGCTTGAGGGTGTGACCATGCAGGAAAAGGTCGATATCGTTACCGGTAAATCATCAAAGGTTGTTATCCACTCTGCAGGGGGAGCCCAGCTGAATCCTCGTGTATCGGTCAAGGGTGAGCGCGGAAAAACACTTAAGCTGCCGAAGTCGGAAATTTTCGCCAGATATAGCTTGCCAGTAGGATCAATTATCTCAGTTGAGGAGGGTGAGGTTATCAAGCCGGGTACCATCGTTGGCAAGATTCCTCGAGAAACGTCGAAAACAAAGGATATTACTGGCGGCCTGCCGAGGGTTGCTGAACTTTTTGAAGTTCGAAAACCAAAAGAACCGGCAATTATTTCTGAGATTGACGGCCGCGTAGGTTTTGGCAAAGAACTGAAAGGTAAACGCAGGGTAGTTGTCACTCCTGAGTATGGGGACCCGCAAGAATACCTCGTACCAAAATCCAAGCACATCATTGTTCACGAGGGCGATTATGTCCAAGCTGGTGAGCGCTTGATGGAAGGCACTATTGTTCCAAACGACATCCTTAGGGTTCTTGGTGTTAAGGAGTTGGCAAAATTCTTAGTTAATGAAATTCAGGAAGTTTATCGGCTGCAGGGTGTCAAAATCAATGACAAGCATATCGAAGTCATTGTACGCCAGATGATGCGTCGGGTCATGATCACGGCCTCTGGCGATTCTAAATTCATGATTGGTGAGCAGGTGGAATGGTGGGCTTTTGAGGATGAGCGAGATCGGCTGTTCAAGGAAAACAGGCAGCCTCCGGTCGCTGAACCACTTCTGCTCGGAGTGACTAAAGCATCTTTGTCTACTGAAAGCTTTATCTCAGCGGCGTCATTTCAGGAAACCACCAAGGTGCTGACTAATGCAGCGATGGCTGGCAAGGTGGATGAACTTGCCGGGTTGAAGGAGAATGTCATTATGGGCCGACTGATCTCAGCCGGAACAGGAAAGTATGGAGATAGAATGTAATAAGATAAAAACAAATCCTCAGATTGTTTTTAATCTTGACACTATTTCGTCTGTAGGGTAAATATCGCTTTTTGCGCCGCAGGGAAATCGTGTGAACTCACAGCTGTAGCGTGGAAACACAAAGATAAATCGAACAGGAGCAGTATACGCGATGCCAACTATCAACCAACTGGTTCGCCAGGGCAGGAAAAAAATAGTCAAGAAAACGAATACGCCTGCCTTGAAAGGTTCGCCTCAGAAAAGGGGCGTTTGCGTCAGGGTTTATACTACTACCCCGAAGAAACCAAACTCTGCTCTCAGGAAAGTGGCAAGAGTTAGACTGACTAATGGTATTGAGGTTACATCATATATACCTGGTATTGGGCATAATTTGCAGGAGCATTCAGTGGTGATGATCCGTGGCGGCAGGGTAAAAGATCTTCCAGGTGTACGGTATCACGTGATTCGTGGTACGCTGGATACGCTTGGTGTGTCTGATCGGCGCCAGGGACGTTCGAAGTACGGAGCGAAAAGACCGTCCTGATAATGGCTCATACAGGAGAATAAAACTATGTCTCGTAGAAAAGTTGCAGAAAAACGTCCGACTGAGCCAGATATGCGTTATAACAGCGTGCTTGTTTCAAAATTCACCAATGGCCTCATGGAGCGCGGCAAAAAAAGCTTGGCGCGGAGGATATTTTATGATGCCATGGATCTTATCGCCACACGGCAGACGGACGAAGAACCGCTCGTCATTTTTGAAGAAGCAATGGAGAAGGTCCGCCCTCGCGTTGAGGTGAAGTCAAGACGAGTTGGTGGCGCGACTTATCAGGTGCCGATGGAAGTTCGCCAATCACGCAGGAATGCACTGGCCATCAGGTGGATAATTGGCTTTGCCAAAGCCAGGTCCGGAAGATCCATGTCTGAGAAGTTGGCGGCAGAATTGCTGGATGCCTACAATGAGCGCGGTGCATCCGTCAAGAAACGTGATGATACGCATCGTATGGCTGAAGCTAATAAGGCGTTTGCCCATTATCGCTGGTAAGAAGAAGGGAGTCCGTTAGAGATCAGGAGCTGGGGTCAGCACAAAAATTCGATCGAGGTTTGTTGATGTCAGCCCAAAGTGAGTTATCGAGCGTGCGCAATATCGGCATCATGGCCCATATTGATGCCGGAAAAACAACGACAACTGAACGGATACTCTATTATACCGGGCGCTCCTATAAAATGGGTGAAGTTCACGACGGTAATGCTGTCATGGACTGGATGGAGCAGGAGCAGGAGCGTGGCATAACAATTACCTCTGCTGCCACAACCTGCACCTGGAAAGATTATAAAATAAATATAATCGACACGCCCGGACAGGTTGATTGTACCATAGAAGTTGAACGGTGTCTGCGGGTTTTGGATGGAGTAGTAGCCGTCTTCTGTGCAGTGGGCGGAGTTGAGCCACAATCTGAAACTGTCTGGAGACAAGCCAATAAGTACTCCATCCCGAGATTGGCCTTTGTCAACAAGATGGATCGAGTCGGGGCTAATTTTGAACGATGTCTGCAGATGATGTCAGAGAGGCTTGGAGCTAATCCACTGCCTCTGCAGTTGCCGGTAGGCAAAGAAGCTGAGTTTTCCGGGGTCATAGACCTCGTAGAAGAGAAACTGCTGACATTCAGTGAGCAGTCTCTTGGTCAGGAAGTGGAAGAAGCACCAGTTCCTGACTCATACATAGAAGAGTTCACGGCCGCACGAATGGCACTCCTCGAGAAGTTGGCCGACTTCGATGAGGGGGTCATGGAAAAATATCTGGAAGATATACCGGTTTCGGTTGACGAGATTTACCGTGCTCTGAGAAACGCCACCTTGGCACTTGCAATTGTACCAGTGCTTTGTGGCAGCGCCTTCAAGAATAAAGGTGTCCAGCCTCTGCTTGACAGCGTGGTGCGGTACTTGCCATCGCCTGTTGATATTCCGCTTGTTGAAGGGATGAATAAGGCAGGTGACAGAGTGGAGCGAAAGACCGGTGTCCAAGAAAAATTCTGCGGTCTGGTCTTTAAGTTGATGAGCGACTCGTTTGTTGAAAACCTGGCGTTTGTCAGGGTTTATTCAGGGGCGCTCAAACTTGGTGGGAAAGTCTTCAACCCCGTTAAGAGGAAAAAAGAAAAAATTTCCAAACTTCTTAAGCTTCATGCCAACAAGCGTTCAGAAGTTAGGGAGATACAGGCGGGAGACATTGGCGCCATTGTCGGCCTCAAGTTCACAACGACAGGCGACACACTGTGCGAAAATGGAGACTTTATTGTCTTGGAGAGCCTGGAGATTCCGGACCCGGTCATTGGCGTTGCCATTGAGCCGAAAAGTAAGGCCGAAGAGAAAAAATTAAGCGAAACGCTCGATAAAATTGCAGTTGAGGACCCGTCTTTTACGGTAAGCACCAACGAGGAGACCGGCCAGACGATCATTTCAGGGATGGGTGAGCTCCATCTTGAGATTATCGTTCATAGGCTTCTGAACGATTTTAAAGTTTCAGCAAAAGTTGGTAAACCGCAGGTCGCATATAAAGAAACGATTACCGTTAAGGCACAGAGCGAAGAGCGGTTCGAGCAGCTAAGCGGTACCCGGCAGTACGGTCATGTCGTAATCCGGATCGAGCCCCTTGCCAGGGGTGCTGGTTTTGAGTTCAGCAGCGAGGTCGAAGAGGAAACCATCCCCTCGGTCTTTCTCGTTGCCATTGAAAAAGGAGTCAGGGACACCCTTGATTCAGGCCCCCTTGTGGGGTATCCGCTGACAGATATTCGAGTTCGACTGGTGGGCGGATCATATGATGATGAGGACTCGACTGAAATGGCTTTTGGCGTGTCTGCCTCGATGGCCTTGAGAAAAGCGGCTTCAG
>JABDPQ010000440.1 GCA_013042695.1 Desulfobacterales bacterium
GCAGCAGCGATTCGAGGCGCAGATTATCTTTTTCGGCCTGTTTTTCCTTGCTGATATCGTGAAGAACTCCTCTCATTTCTTTAAGACGGCCTTTTGCATAGATCGACCTGTTCGAAACTCTCACCCAGCGCTCAGTCCTATCTTTATGGATGAGTCTGCACTCAAATAACGGAAAAAAAGGCTGCCGTGTTCGAGGAATCTCCCCCAACATGTAGGCATGGTCATCAGGGTGCACAAACTGGAGAAAATTCTTGCCAATTATTTCATCTGGCAAAAAACCAAGTATCTGGGTGATAACCGGGCTGACAAAGGTGACAGTGCCTCTCTGGGAGACGATATATATGGCATCATTAATGTTTTCTACTAATTCGCGATATTTCCCTTCACTGGCAATCATGGCTGCTTCAACCTGATCCTGGCGAGTTGTAATCTGGTTGAGAACAATGACACCTTCAATGCTCCCGGTTTCAGCTTTGAGCGGCATAAGCTTTCTGATGATGTTCTCCGCATTACCGTCAGCGAATACTACCTTAATTTTCTTGGGCCCGATCACTGCTCCATGCAAACATTTTTCAAAATCATGGAGCCAATCCTCCTCTATATTTGGAAATACTTCTTGTACATGTCTACCGAGAAGATCGGTGAAATTCAATTTGAAATCAGTGATGTAGCGTTTGCTATGGGCAAAGAAGCGGAGCTCTTTGTCAAGGCCGGCAATAGGATCGGGATTGTTTTCAATGATTGCCCGCAGACTATATATCAATTGTTTGGATTGGTCGAACCGTTTTTGTACGGAGTCGATTTCCTTTTCAAGATCTGCAATGCGCTGTGAAAAAGAGGCGTCTTGAATTAGTTTTTTCATCTGATGTTTACATGAGGTGAGATCATCTCGTTAGGTAGAACTGAATTCATGGACAAGAAGATATCAACATATTGAGACAATTTCCACGTGTATATATAATCTGCTTTTTTGCGTAATAGGTTACGGACACCTCAGACAGGAGACTTGATTGAGCCTGGAACTGATCTCTTAGCGAAGTACTAACCCGCTTTTCTCATCAGTCGAGGTAGTCGCATAGGCGAGGAGCCAGGCAGTAGGCTATAATTACTTATGCCTACTGTCTCAGCGACGCTGCATAGGCGGCTGGATCGACTGACCTTTGGTGATCATCGTGTTAAATGCTGGAAAATTAATCCTTGTCTGAATACACCGAGAATCCTGAGTAAAAGTAAGTTTTACAAGATGTTCATGAGAAATGCGGGCTAAAGTCGATCTTCTCAGCAAAGTATGGTAAACCCTCACAAGGGTAGATCGTTTGGACGATAATTTATAAATCAGCAGGGGGCCGCAATGGCAACAATCACACGAAAAGGGGTTCCGATTGAAACAGTTGGTTTCTTACCGGGACTCAATTCAGATGCACCACCATTTTCTTTAACCGGTAACGACCTGGAAGACTATACGCTGGAGGATTTTTCTGGAAAAATTATCATACTCAATATTTTTCCCAGTATAGATACTCCAACGTGTGCCCTATCAGTGCGTACCTTTAATCAACAGGCAGCACAATTTAAAAACAGCGTTGTCCTCTGTATTTCAGGTGATCTTCCCTTTGCCCATAAGAGATTCTGTGAGACTGAGGGAGTAACAAATGTCATTTCTCTCTCCACATTTCGCTCAGAGAAATTTGGTCGAGAATACGGCGTGACCATAAAGACGGGATCCCGGCGCGGTTTGCTGTCCCGCGCCATTGTTGTTATCGATAGCAATGGAATAGTGCGACACACCGAACAGGTGGCTGAGATAATAGATGAACCCGACTATCAGGCAGTTTTGAAAACCATTGCAGCTATCAGCTGAATTTTTCGAGGTGGTTCAGCAACACTCCAGCAGCTGCAGTGGGTGACATCGAGTGATTTTCAATTTTGCGGGTGAGATGAGGCAGTTCTTTGATGATCTCAGGGTTATTGTAAAACCAGCGGCGAAGGCCCTCGTCAAGAAGAAAATGCATCCAGTCAAGTGCCTGCTCTTTTCGTCTGACGTCATGTTCGCCATTTGCAATCATAATTGAGCGGTGACTGGCCACGGTCTCCCATATTTCTTCTAGACCGGTCTGCTCTAGGCCACTGCAGGTGAGTACCGGTGGAGACCAGTCTTGATTATGCGGCGTCAGCAGATGCAAGGCTGTTTCGTACTGCTTTCGTGCGAGTTCGGCCCGTGTTACATTATCTCTGTCGGCCTTGTTGATGACTATGGCATCAGCCACTTCCAGAATGCCTTTCTTGATACCTTGCAACTCATCGCCGGCACCGGCAATCATCAGCACAAGGAAAAAATCGACCATTGAGGCAACGGCTGTTTCCGATTGCCCAACCCCAACTGTCTCAATAATAATCACGTCAAATCCTGCTGCTTCGCAGGCAAGCATCGTTTCTCTTGTCTTGCGAGCCACACCGCCAAGTGTGCCACCCGATGGTGAAGGGCGAATAAAGGCGTCAGGATTTACAGAGAGGTTGGACATTCTTGTTTTGTCGCCAAGGATAGAACCCCCGCTGCGGGAGCTGCTGGGGTCGATCGCCAGCACGGCTACGCGGTGACCAGACTTTGTGAGAAACCCTCCAAAACTGTCGATAAAGGTGCTTTTACCCGCTCCTGGGACACCGGTGATACCAAGACGAACGCCATGACCGGTATAGGGCAGCAGCTGGTCGATGATTGTTCTGGCCATTTCCTGGTGTGCAGGTAAAGAGCTTTCGATCAACGTAATGGTGCGTGAGAGCATCAGCCGGTTGCCGTCGATCACTCCCTGGATATAGTATTGCGGGTCTTTGTGCATGGCAGAGAAGAAATAGTGTTGCTCACTACTCGTCTATGGGGTAATGCCTTTGGCAAGGGATCCGAGTCCACGAAGTCTGCTTGACCCCTTGCCGTAGCTGCTGTCTAAACGATTTTAGGCTGAAAACGACATTTACTGGATATTGGCTTCGATGAGCTCAAGTGTCCTGTTGGCTGAATCAATTACTGAGGTACCTGGACCAAAGACAGCTTTAATACCTCGCTCATAAAGATAGTCATAGTCACCTGGTGGTATGACGCCGCCGGCAATAACCAAAATATCTTTCCCACCTTGTTTCTCAAGTTCTGCAACGAGTCCAGGTACAAGCGTTTTATGACCGGCAGTGAGACTTGAAGCACCGACAACATGAACATCGTTTTCAATAGCCATAGTGGCAGCTTCTGTCGGAGTTTGGAACAAAGGTCCGATATCAACATCAAAACCAATATCCGCATAAGCTGTGGCAATCACTTTGACGCCGCGATCGTGACCATCCTGTCCCATCTTGGTAACCAGCATACGAGGTCTGCGACCATGTTTTTCCATGAAATCTGCTGTTCTTTGGCGCAACACCTCAAGAGTGTCAGGATTTGCAGTAAATTCAGAGGCGTACGCTCCTGAGATGCATCT
>JABDPQ010000442.1 GCA_013042695.1 Desulfobacterales bacterium
CACTTTGCCTGTCACGGGCAGTGATGCGAAATATCAGGCAAAACCTGTTCTGGGCATTTGCTTACAATGTTGTTGGTATTCCTGTTGCCATGGGTCTGTTATACATCTTTGGCGGGCCTGCTCTCAACCCGATGTTTGCCGGTGCGGCAATGGCCATGAGTTCGGTCTCTGTAGTCAGCAACGCCTTGAGACTTCGTTTTTTTAGCGGGTAATCCAAGCCGGTTGGTGCCGCTTTTTCACTTGACTTTTTCAAGATCCACTATATAAATAAGCCTTCGTAAATGAATAGCGGTTCAGAATGTTTTTAACGCTATATTGTGTTCGTTATTCGAAAGATGCCGTTCAACCTGCTGAATCGGCAATTTTTAGCTAATACATTTTAAAGAGGGAAACTATGTCAAAATTAGTTGCACCACATGGTGGAAAAGGATTGGTTTGTGCCTTGCTCGAGGGCGCAGAGCGTGATGCAGAACTGAAAAAAGCTGAAGGCCTCAAGCAGATTGATATTTCTGCGCGCGCCAAAGGTGATCTTATCATGATGGGCATTGGTGGCTTCAGCCCGCTTTCTGGTTTTATGAACAAAGCTGACTGGAAAGGCGTCTGTGATAACTTCCAGATGGCCGATGGAACCTTCTGGCCGGTACCGATCACCCTTGATGTTTCCGCTGCTGATGCTGCAGCAATAGCAGAAGGCGACGAGATTGCCCTCGTACGGAATGGTGTTACCTTTGCAACCATGAAGGTCGAAGAAAAATACGAGATGACCGAGGCCGACAAGAAATGGGAATGTGAAAAAGTTTTCATGGGTGAAGGCGAAGAGTCTGTCGATGGCAAATTCTGGGAAATCGCACCCGAAGATCATCCAGGCGTCATCATGGTTATGGCTCAAAAAGAGTTTAACCTTGCCGGCCCGGTAAAAGTACTCTCAGAGGGTGAATATCCCGAAGAGTATCCGGGAATCTACTTGAAGCCTGCTGAAACTCGCGCCATGTTTGATGAGCGCGGATGGGCCAACGTTGCTGCCCTGCAGCTTCGTAACCCAATGCATCGATCTCACGAGTATTTGGCCAAAATTGCCGTAGAGGTGTGTGATGGTGTTCTTATTCACTCTCTGATAGGTAACCTGAAGCCTGGCGATATCCCGGCAAAAGTGCGCATCAAAGCAATCGAAATTCTGATCGACAAATATTTTGTAAAAGAGAATGTTTACAGCGCCGGTTATCCACTTGACATGCGTTATGCTGGTCCTCGTGAAGGCCTGCTGCATGCCACCTTCCGTCAGAACTACGGCGTCAACAACATGCTGATTGGCCGCGACCACGCCGGTGTTGGTGATTTCTATGGTCTGTTTGAAGCACAGGACATTTTTGATCGCATCCCGGTAACCGGTGATTCTGGAAAAGACCTGCTCTGCAGGCCGATGAAGATCGACTGGACCTTCTATTGCTACGAGTGCGATGGCATGGCTTCTTTGAGGACCTGTAATCATGATAAAGACTCCCGCGTTATCCTCTCTGGAACTAAATTGCGCAAAGCGCTCTCAGATGGTGCTGAAGTTGTTGATCACTTTGGTCGTGATGAAGTTCTGACCCATCTTCGTGCCTATTACGAAGGCCTCACCGATAAAGTCGAAGTGAAAATGCAGAGTGCTGCCTCGGGCGACACCATGTAGTTATACTTATTTCTCAGTATAAAAAAGGAGATATTGCCTTTGGGCAGTGTCTCCTTTTTTTTGTATGCATAGTGTCTTACTGTTTGGGCTCGGCACAAATTTTTCAACACGTAAGCAGGCAGGAGGGCTTTAGATGGATGAATTGCAGGTAGGGCTTGGAAGCAGGAGTTATACGATAAAGATAGCGCCTGGCAGTCTTGGCTCCATGGCCAAAGAAATTCCTTCAGTCGTTGCTGCCAGCCGTTATTGCATCGTAACCGACGACACCGTTGAAGCATTGTATGGAAAGACGCTCCTTGCCTCAATGAGAAATGAGGGTCTTGCCTGTGATATACTCAGCTTTCCACACGGTGAGGCCAGCAAGAATCTTGCCACTGTTGGTCATCTTGCAAGCGGAGCAGCCAAGCTCGGGCTTGATCGACAAAGTTCTTTTCTGGCGCTTGGCGGCGGGGTTACCGGCGATATTACCGGTTTTCTCGCTTCTGGCTATATGCGGGGCGTTCCTTTCATTCAGATCCCTACCACCTTGCTGGCCCAAGTTGACAGTTCTGTAGGTGGCAAGACAGGGGTTGACATTCCGGAAGGAAAAAACCTTTTTGGAAGCTTCTATCAGCCACTTGCCGTCTATATTGACACAGACGTCCTGAAAACCTTGCCCGAAAAAGAGTATCTCAGCGGTCTTGCCGAAGTGATCAAACATGGCATTATCAGAGATGCTGAATTTTTTACATTTCTTAAAGAAAACCATGCCAAGGTGATGGCTCAGGATCCTGAGGTTATCGCTAAGATTATTCATACCAATTGCAAGATTAAGGCGGACGTTGTTGCAGACGATGAGCGCGAATCAAATATCAGGCGTATTCTCAATTATGGACATACCATTGGCCATGCCGTGGAGGCGGCCTCTCAATTTAGCCTGCCTCATGGCTTTGCTGTCGCCATCGGCATGACGGCAGCTGCCCGAATTGCGGTGCTAAAATCGATACTTAGTGAAGAAAAAGCCCAGCAGACCATAGAGCTGATCAAACAGTATAAACTTCCCACCGAGATACCGAAAACGCTTGACCGCAAACTGATTAAATCCTATCTTCTCAGCGATAAAAAAAATGTAGGCGGTCAGATCTTCTACATTCTCTTAACGGATAATGATGGGATCATTATCACTGACGAGGTATCTGAAAGCCAGGTCGATGCGGTGCTCGACTTTGCATAAATCAAGATAATTGCTTACCAACTGGAAAAAACGATGCCAATTTATGAATTTTTCTGCGAAGACTGCAACATGATCTTTAATTTCTATTCTCAGCGAATAGATACCACGACTCAGCCTGATTGCCCCCGCTGCAGCAAATCACAACTTAAACGGCAGGTTTCGATGTTTGCAACGATTGGCAAGGCAACTGAGGAGGATGAGCAGTTTGCCGGACTTGATGAATCTAAAATGGAGCAGGCTCTTGAATCGCTGATGCGGGAATCAGAGGGAATGAACGAGGATGACCCCAAGCAAATGGCTTCATTGATGAGAAAATTCACCGATAGAACCGGCATCAATCTCGGCGATGGCATGCAAGAGGCCATTGCGCGCATGGAGCGAGGCGAAGATCCTGAGCAGATCGAACAGGAAATGGGAGACTTGCTGGGAGATGAAGATGATTTTTCTTTTGAGGCCATTAAGAAAAAGGCACTGGCCAGGGCAGCCAAGCCCTCCCACGATGAAAAGCTGTATGACCTGCACCCACCGAAATAACTGCAATCTATGTCAATAATAGTCCAAACCATCTTGATATGCTTGTCATCTAAGGACATGACCTGCATACCGTGATTCCAGCAGGCTGTTCAGCCAGCCTCGTGAATTGAGTCTTGTATTGGCTGGCCTCCAAACGTATGATGCTGTGCATAACAAACGAAATGAGCGAACAATGATATCAGCTCAAGTTTTATGATCTGTTCAGTGGACGGTGCCGGAGCCACCGTCATCAAAAAAATAGCGCCGATTGTGCAACTTTTCTTTTCTGGCGATTATATCTTTTGCCTCTTCTTTTGATATACCCAGTGATTTGGCTATTTCTGTGACATCGTAGCAGGGCTGTCCATCGTTTGTGTAATTCACTGCGTCTAAACCGGGGATACAGCTGTCGGTTGCCTGCTGTGACGCCTTTAAGAGCAGGCTGACAATCTCCGGGGGCCCATAAAGCAGCAGCCATTCAACTGCTTCGGCCCAGAGTTTTGAATCGACCGTCTGGTTTTGAAGTATTTTCATTGCTGTCTCCAGATCCCATTGGTCTTTAAAATCC
>JABDPQ010000446.1 GCA_013042695.1 Desulfobacterales bacterium
TATGGAATATACGTATATATGCAGAGTGCTGCCGGGCGAGGGCCAGGAGCTGCTTTAGGAATTGTGGCCGTAGTCGTCGTTGGCCTCTGTACATTAGTTTCATATATTTTTGTAGATAGGCGCCAGAAGAAGCTAGGTATGGGGCAAACAAATTGAGCATAACACCTGGAGATAGTTGATGAACACCACCACCTCACACGAGCTGACAAGCACCTCTGCAGTGAGCGTAAAATTCGAAGGTATCAACCTGTCATTTGGCAAAACACATGTCCTTAAGGGCATTGACTTAGAAATCGAACCCGGCGAGCTTTTTGCTTTTCTCGGACCGTCAGGATGTGGTAAGACGACGCTTCTTCGACTCCTTGCAGGCTTTGAGTCGGCCCAGACAGGGCAGGTAATAATTGGTGATAAGGAAGTGTCTTATTTGCCGCCCTGGCAGAGAAACTTAGGTATGGTGTTTCAAAGTTATGCCCTCTGGCCGCACATGACCATTCGAAAAAACGTTGCATTCGGACTCGAGGAACGGCATGTCCCTCGCAGCGAAATCAACAAAAGGACTGATAAAGCTCTTGAGCTTGTAGGTTTGCTTGAACTGGCCGAACGCAGACCCTCTCAGCTTTCTGGAGGACAGCAGCAGAGGGTGGCTCTTGCCCGTACCATTGTTATTGAACCTCAGGTGCTGCTGCTTGATGAACCGCTATCAAATCTGGATGCCAAACTTCGAATACAGATGCGCCATGAACTCTTAGACTTGCAGAGAAAATTGTCGATAACCACCATATTCGTTACCCATGACCAGGAAGAAGCAAATACCATCGCAGATCGTATCGCCTTAATGAAAGATGGGGTTATTCAACAAATTGGCACTCCTGTTGAACTCTATGATCACCCCGCTAATCGTTTTGTGGCCGATTTCCTCGGCACGGCTAATTTTTTTGAAGGCAAGGTTGAAAAATCAGCAGGTGAGTGGCTCTTCATGACAGATAATGATCTGTCGATCCCGGTTCAGAATTATCATGGAAAACAGAAAATGAGCACCAGCAGTTTGGTCTTCAGACCACAAAATCTTGTTGTTTCAATTGATGCTCAAGGAGATTCAGCGAGGAAGATTCAATTCAAGGGCACCGTTTGCGGAAAAGAATTTTTAGGCAGCATCATCCGCTATAGAATAGCCGTCAAAGGTAAAGATATTTTCGCAGATGTATCGCATCAACAGGGGACGAGGCTTATAGAAAACGGTACCGCGGTTAACCTCGGTATTGATCGAAATCAGGTGTTAGTTGTCAGTGAGTAGCTGCGGACGCGGACTCCTACTGAATACGTCTGCTGGATTTGTTGCGGCATGATAATGAAAGAATATTATCAAAATCGAGCACCTGTTTATGATAGGGTTTATGCATATCCTGAAAGACAGGGCGATTTGCGCTTTCTGGAGGAATACATACCAGAACAATTCTCCGGGCTCGATGTACTTGAAATTGCTGCAGGTACAGGATATTGGACACAGTATATTTGTCAGCAGGCCCAATCCATCCTGGCGACTGATGTCTCGGTCGAGGTTATTCAACAATTGCTCAATCGAAATCTGCCCTCCACTGTCACTACCATGGTAACAGATGCCTATGCTCTCGAGAATATTAGCCAATATTTTGGTGGGGCATTTGCAGGATTGTGGCTGTCTCATGTGCCAAGACAAAGGCTTCGGGATTTTGTTCGAGGGCTTCACCGACATCTGAAGCCTGGGGCAGCCGTCGTTTATATCGACAACTCAGCTGTCCAGTGTCAGCGTCTGCCAATAACTGATAGAGATGAGTTCGGCAATACCTATCAAAAGAGGGTACTTGACAGCGGCACCTCTTACAGAGTGCTGAAGAACTTCCCAACACGCAAGGAACTGCATGAGTTGGTCAAAGGGTTAGCTGGCGATACGCATTACATTGAATTAGAGAATTTTTGGCTATTCAAATATACACTATCCTGATCTTGCAAAAGCTTTTGCAAGAGGCGCAATGAAAATGTTATTAAGTGATTAATTTTATTAATTAAATGTTTCAATAGGCATCATTTTTCCAATTGGCTATAAAGGTGTTGGAAGATTTCATTGAGATGGGTGTTCCACTTTTTATCATCAGCTTTGTATTTAAACTCAACAGAGAGCTCGGCCAAGGCATCTCGTATTTCCCACTTATGCTGAAAAGTCCGGCCGTCTAGCTTGGTCAGAGCTTGCGCCTGAGCTCCTGAGTAGCGGCTGGCGTCAATTATTTCGAGAATATCGGCTGAAATGCCAACTTCGAAGAGCTCTGCCGTTTCTCTGACTTTCTGTAATTCTTCCTTGTTAAACGTGACCAGATCAGATACCGCTCTTGTGAACTTCATGCTGTTGGGGTAGGTCTCCCACATAATTGGTTTGAGTTGTTCGTGAGGGAGTTCAAGACGTGCTAGTCTGTCCATTGCTGCTTGAGTGAGACTATATTCGATTGGTTTAAAGGTCTTTTGTTGAAAGACGTTTTGCAGGAAAAACAAGGAAATGAAGCATACGAGCATGGCAATGATTGGCGTTGTCACCCAACTGCTGGTGATACCCGCAACCGTCTTCCAGCGAATGCCCTTACCTCCTTTGAGCAGTCCAATGCCAATTACCGCCCCGACAATCGCTTGCGAGCTTGAAACAGGAACAAGAGGAATGGTGGGGAGATTAAAAGCCAGTAACCAACTCTCCAGTGTTTGGGAGGAAAAGATAAACAGTACACCTGAGTGAGACCAGACGACGACTGCTGCGGCTACAGGGTTGAGTTGAAATATGCCTGTGCCAACAGTCATCATCACCCGCTTTGAATAGGTAAATACGCCAACAGCAATTGCCACACCGCCAAGGAAAAATAGTTGTTGAGCTGGTGATAGGCTGATACTTAGGAAGGTAATGCTGTGAAATGGAGCAACCGGCACGAATACACCCATGACATTGGCAATATTGTTTGCCCCAAGAGCATATGAGCCAAAGATACCAGCCAGAAGCAGTGAATATCTGGTGAGAACATCGAGCCGGAACATACGGATTTTGAATTTGCTTAAAAAAATTGTTGTTGTCTTGTAAAGGATGATTGCAAAGCTGGCGGAGATCAGCGGACAGAAAATCCAGGTGGAGACGATTTTCGACAGAGCGCCAAGATCGGTGACTGATCCGGAGAACAAGTTCCAACCAATTATAGCACCGACGATAGCCTGGGAGGTCGAAACCGGGAACCGAGCCAAGGTCATAAGGTAGACACTGAGTGCCGCAGAAAAGGCAACGAGGAAGGCACCTGCTACTGCATTAACAGCCCCCAGTTTACCAAGGGTGTGTGATGCGCCGGCACCGCTAATGACCGACCCGAGGATAACAAATATGGCGCAGTAAATTGCTGCGGTACGAAACCTGATCATCCGAGATCCAACAGCGGTACCGAAGACATTTGAGGCATCATTGGCCCCAAGTGACCAGCCGAGGAAAAAGCCGCTTGAGAGAAAAATAGAAAACACGATGATTGCCGGCTAAAGACTTCGTTTTATCACGTATATATTAAGACTGTCAGCAATGTCTTCAGCCCGGTCAGCTATTTTGTCGAGATGACGGGCAAGATCACACTGCTGCATTCTATGGCTCAAACGCAGATCTTTCTTTGCATAAATAGCAGTCTGAAGCCTGGTAGAGAACTTGTCACATTCCGATTCCCAGTAAGAGACCTTGTGCAGGTAGGTGGAGACTGATGAAATATCGGTAAAGAATGCACGACAGGAAGAGACGATTGCTTCATTTGCCTCAATAACCGAGTCGATGAGTCGGCGGAAGTCATCATGAAAATCTTCGCAGATTTCAGGATACTCAATCCTAAATCGCCACAATGCCCCCTTGAACCGATCAAGCAGTGAATCCATATTCTCGAGCAGTTCCATAACATCTCCGCGCGATTCGGGAATGAGTGTTTTGGTAAAGAGACGTTCGTTGATTGATCGTCGTAAATTGTCCCCTGTATGCTCACAGTCGGCAATCTCTTCGATTTTGCGTTCAAAGTCTTCGAGGTTTCCGATTAAATAGTACTCACAGCCCTGTCTGAATATCATGCCAGAGCGGCTGACACAGTTTAGAAATTCCTCGACCTGTTTTTCGATACCAACTTTGGTTTTCAGTATTTTCATGTCTTATTCGTCTGTTGTTGTGGCAGCGTTTTCTGTCGATGCTGGCGCCATGCCTTGTAG
>JABDPQ010000161.1 GCA_013042695.1 Desulfobacterales bacterium
TCCCCCTCTACCATTTGATTGGTCTATTGATTCATTCTTATTTTGATCGAAACCTTTTATAACGCATTCGAATGAACTAGAGTATACGCATATCAACTCTAAAGATGGTATTAGAGAATTGTTACAAGCAATCGATCCGAATACAATATCCAGCTTGCCTCAAAACCATCAACATTTCTCCTTCATGCGTGTCCTGATCTGGACCGGTTATTGAAAAGTTAAATGCAGTCGATGTCGGTGAGCACTCATTGTTAGTGCTTGACTGGTTTTAGAATTTTGCTTTTTCATTAACAAGAGAAAATGACACACATGATACTAAACAGATTCACGCTGTTCTTCGCCAGGCATATTAAATGTGCCTTCAGTAATCATTCCTGTTTAAAGTATATAGCTGTAATATTGCTGTCTTTTAACAGCTATACAGCTGCTACGGCTAGTCCGCAACCTGACAAAATGTATGCCCGTCTTGCGTATGGCACATCTCCCGATACGCATGAGCTGAATCTGACATCCATTGGTGTAATCTCGTTTGAAAATAATTTGGTGGGCCATGTCGATTTGGGTTACCTGGATTCAGATACGGATGGTCAAGCGGCAGTCCTGGATTTAGGTGCCGGGTTAGCATTCAGCTGGTACGTATCGCCTTATCTGTCGATCGGTGCATCATTAGGCTATAACTGGGACAGGGATGAAGCAATCGCTGCGTATTTTCCTGAGGTTGGTGTCGTGGTGGATTTTAGCAATAGATTCGGCATGTCCTTGAGCGCCAGACGTTATTACAGCCTTTACGAGCAAGAAGAAAATATGGTTATGCTGGGACTGGTATTCAAGAAGTAAAAGTATAACCCTATGAAATCGTCTGCGTTTTACCCTCCTGGTATTGTTCATATATTTGGATCGAAATCGGTACGCGTGCATTCCGGTGACAGCATACCTGGAAATATCCGCCTTACCTTGACACAGCTTTTCAAAGTGAAAAACAATGTCCTAAGCTGCCCTGGCAGCGATTGTTTTTACACCTTCCACATTAATATCTGAGGGTCAGGCAGGTCCGACCCGGTAAACGGGTGGTCTACCCCCTGTTAGTTGAAACAATGACACCTGGATTTGGCCGCCATAAGGTGTTTCGATATTAAACACATCATCTTTTACCGATTTATGGTACTCTCCGTTAGTCAGCGTAACGGAGCTGTGTTTTCATTTGCTCATCTGTTTACCCAGGTATCGCCACTAGCTGATCACAACAAAAAACATCCGCATTTCATCAGCATAAGACGAATAGTGGACTGGTTCTTCATTTTGCATCTTGTTATTTGTAGTGTGCTCATGAATTTAAATATCAGGCTTTTTGTTATTCATTCGATCAAATTAAATATTGAGCCTGGAGAACCACAGTGAATATAGAAATAATCACCACACCCAATGACACATTAAAGGAGAGCGGGTTTGGAACACTAAAGGCCTGTAACAGTGTCTTAGAGACAATTCAGCGGATTGGGCACAATGTAAGGCTGAATTTGTGCAAAACGAAGGATAATCTAGATGGCGTTGTCAAAAGAAGGCCTGAGCTGGTCATTCTTGCAGTAAAGTACATCCACGTTGAAAATGAAGCTGACATTTGGTTGTCTGATTATCTCGCCCATCATGGAATTAATTTCACAGGTTCATCAAGAGAAGTGCTGGAATTTGATTCCAACAAAGTGCTCGCTAAAACGCATTTGGCCAACAAAGGTATAAAAACGGCCAATTATTTTATAGCGATCCCTGGACAGTATAAGAAAGAAAGTGATTTACCTATTACTTTCCCACTATTTGTAAAACCTCTGGACGCAGCGAATGGAAACGGTATTGACGATTTATCATTTGTAACCAGCTTTACGGACTATGAAAGTAAAGTGGCATCGCTATACGACACATTCAACCTGCCGGTTTTGGTGGAAAAATATCTGGATGGGCGTGAGTTTACTGTTGCCATCATCAAAACACGTAATAAAAAAATAATTGCTTCTGCGGTTGAAGTCATTCCTCCGACATCAACTCATGGGCTCAGGATATTAGGTGCACAAGCTAAAAAAGATGATTCAGAAAAACTCATAGAAATTGTCGATGATGAAGTAAAAAACAGGGTAACAACACTGGCTATCGATGCTTTTAATTCGCTGGGTGCAAGGGATTTTGGACGCATCGATATTAAAACCAATAATCATGGGGAGTGTTTTTTCATGGAAGCAAACCTGGTACCGGGTATGACCTATGGTTCCAGCTATTTTCCTGAAGCCTGTGATATTGCTAATGATTTCGCTTACGATAAAGTTATCGAATTACTATTAGCCGGAGGCCTTGCCAGGGCCTGCTCAAATACCCCGCCTCATTTATACCCGGGCTCTGACAACAATCTGGTTGCAGCCATATAAGCAGTTTATTGATAACACTGGAAATCTTTTTAAGCTTGAAATTGCATACTTAAATCTTTCGCCGAGGGCATTTTTACTGTAAAAAGTGACCTCATCGTGCAGAAATGAACTGTTGGATATTTTCATAATCCACAATATTCCTGATTGTATCTGATATGTTGCTACACCGGACTTATTGATTATCGCATTTGACGCAGCTCGTTATCGACCGTAAAGTCATCACTTTGCAATTATCAGAATACGGATGTATTTAGGAATTCCTGCTCCATGTCCTATGAGCTTTTTGTCGAAGTTACACGTAATGGTACCGTAGAAAGCCGGCATTTTGGTGCTGCCGCCGTGTGTGATTTCGAGGGTAACCTGGTGGACAGCTGGGGAGATATCGAAAGTCTGGTATTTCCACGCTCTGCTCTAAAGCCAATACTGGCTATCCACCTGATTGAGAGTGGTGCTAGTGACCAATATGCCCTGGGCGATGCAGAATTATCTCTCGCCTGTTCGTCTCACCAGGGTGAGCAAATGCATCAAAATCTGGTGGAATCCTGGCTGAACCGACTTGGATTAACTGAGGATCATTTAGCTTGTGGTGCTGTGCTGCCTGAACATACTGAGAGTGCCCACCAGCTGCTAGCTTCCGGGCAGCATGGCTGTCGAATTCATCATAATTGCTCAGGCAAGCACACCGGATTTTTAACCACGGCACTGCATCTGAATATGCCATTGGATAACTACCATCTGGTCGATCATCCATTACAGCAATTATCATTGGATATACTTTCCGACCTGGCTGATAT
>JABDPQ010000454.1 GCA_013042695.1 Desulfobacterales bacterium
TTCCACCAGCCCCATAACCTCAAGAGCTCGCAGAGCTTCCCTGAGGGTTGCCTTGCTTACGCCAAATTGGTTGACAAGCTCTTTTTCTGATGCCAGCCGATCACCAGGCTTTAACTGTCCAGACAAAATTGCGTCCCTTACTTGCGAGATGATAACATCGGTGATTTTTTCATTTTTTTTGGCGGAGTCAAACATGTTTTTCCTTTGCGAATCATTTAATGAAGCAGGTAAATCACCTCTCAATTGGCTCAATGAGATCGATTGTATACGCTAAAATGCCCTATCTTGGAGAGCTTGTCAATAGATTTATCTAAATATAATAATATTTAAAAATTTTATAATGAACGTGAAGAAAAATGCTTATCTCTCTGGTGCTCATGCATCGAATAACCATAGCGTCACCCATGGAAAACCACATAATTTGGTAAAGCAGCTGTTGATGCCAATACCTATAACGACCGTCGATCGGGTCCGGAAAGATCATGCAATCGATTGATTCCTGCAATCATCAGAGCATTAAAAGTGCAAGAGTAGACAGCTAGATTGCCGAAACCAAGTAGAAGAAATTTGGAAAAAGCTGAAAAAAGAAGTAACGTGTCGGCATCATTAGGTCCAGCAAGGACACTGATGTGGAAATGTTTTAGGTGGTTTTATAAACCGATGCTGCAGGGGTGAACTCCTGCGTTATAAACGAAGATCAAATAGGATGTAATAGGACTGGCTATGAAAACACTGTTTGAAGAAACACGGATAGGTTCCATGACACTGAAGAACAGGATGTGGCGGGCAGCCACCTGGCTCAATATGGCCAGCGACACGGGTCAATTGACCAAGCGCCAGGAAAAAGTTTATCTTGACTTAGCCAAAGGGGGAGTGGGAACCATCATTACAGGGTATGCCTTTGTGATTAAAGAGGAACAACCCAACCCCAATATGCTCGGGATATATGATGACTCCTTTATTCCTGAATATAAAAAGTTTACCGAAACGATACAGGCTGAAGGGGTAAACATCGTAATGCAGATAGTTTACGGTGGTTCCTTTAGCAGCTACCTGACAGATTCTCGCACCATCTGGGGACCTTCAGCGGTCGCCCATCCATTGACAGAAGTCGTGCCTACGGAAATGACACAAGACAACATCAAGACCCTGGTCTCAGCTTTTGCGCTTGCTGCTGGCCGGGTTAAGACTGCAGGTTTTGACGGTGTCGAACTTCATGGTGCGCACTCCTATCTACTGAGCCAGTTTCTTTCACCATATTTCAACCGGCGGTCTGATGAATATGGTGGTCCTATCGAAAATCGAGCGAGGGTGATTATTGAGATTCTTGAGGCAGTGCGTAAGGAGGTCGGTCCAGATTACCCGGTATTCATAAAAATGCACTGCACCGACGATTGGGACGACAATGGTTTGACTGTGGACGAGAGTTTGTACGTGGCGCTTGAGCTGGAAAAAAGAGGCATCACCGGTATTGAATTCAGCGGCGGTAACATGGACAATGAAAACTACCCAAATAAAGGGCCGGGACGAGGCGGTATACTCAAGGCTGAAAAGCAGTCCTATTTTGCTGAAGCAACGGCCAAAATTGCCGAACACCTGAAGATACCGGTTATTTCAGTCGGCGGTCACCGAAGTCCGGAAAGAATGGAAGAACTCCTAAACGCAACGGCGATACAATATTTTTCCCTGGGGCGCGTCCTGCACTCCGAAGCCGATATTGTAAATCGATGGCAACAAGATAAGACGGCAAAGCCCCGTTGTATCTCCTGCAATAAATGCTGGTATAAAAACGGCAACATTTGCATTCTCAATAGGGAACCCATAGTAAGTACCCATGTTTCCATGTAAGAGCCGTGAAATGAGAATGATGGCATTCATGACTTAAAATAGCAGCTTTATAATTTGGCCTATTGCAGGGTAGATAAGAAGTGTTTTAAGGGCAAAAAACCTCGCCCGACAATTATCGACTTTTTTTCCCCAGGCGGCATTAATAACAAAGAATTTCGCTCTTTAAAGAAGGCCATAAAAGAGTCGGCTAATTTCGTCATACACGGCTATAAGGTTGCCTGCAAACAAACTATCTCAGATGAATTATGGCTTGTGGATTTTGCGAGGGTGTTGATTTCTATTCCGGCATATTTGGCCATTTTGTTGTCTCACCCATATAATTCGCCAGGGTGTACTCTTTCTCATCCTTTCCTTTGATATAATAATCTGGCATCAATGGTATTTTGCCGATGTTCGTAGCAATCACATACATTGGTTGAGCAAGACCCGTTGTATGTCCACGTATGGCATCCCGGATAAGTTCCGCACCTTTTTCCACAGTGGTCCTGAAATGATCGATGCCCGGTGCCGGTTCACAGTAAAAGACATAGTAGGGACGAATTCGCACCCGGAGTAATTTTTGATGCAGCTCACGAAATGTTTCCGTATCATCATTAATTCCTTTTAGCAGTACCGCCTGATTGCCGACATTGACACCACAGGTGAGCAGATCAAACACAGCTTGAGCTGTTTTTTCTGTGATTTCATTGGGATGATTGCATTGGGTATTAATCCAGATTGGGATTTTGTGGTAGGGGCTCAGTATTTTTTTTAGGCCTGGGGTAATTCTATGGGGTAAGACGATGGGTGTTCGCGTGCCGAACCGAATCATCTGAAGATGAGGAATTTCCCGTAATTTTCGAATAATATAATCAATTTTTTCATCAGACAGAACAAACGGATCCCCACCGGTCACCAATACATCCCGAATTTCTTTATGTTGACGAATCCAGACTAATCCTTCATCTACATCCATGCGGAGCTGAAGGTCTCTGTTGACCACGAGCTCGTTTCTAAAGCAGTGACGGCAATAGTTGACACAGACATCTGTCACAGTAAAGGCCACCCTGTCATGGTATTGTCGGGCGATACTGTCGGGTCGAACTTCTTCCGTGTCTCTGTTTTCCTTCCATACGAGGTAGTTTTCGATTCCGAAGTTATTAACAGTCTCCTGTAGAGAGGGAAGTACCTGCCTGCGGATCGGGCATTTTGGGTCATCTCTATCCATCAGAGAAGCAAAATAGGGTGATGTTCCCCATTTGGTATTCAACGTTTCAATAGCCCCCTTTTCTTCTGGAGTGATGTTGATAAACGCTGACAATCTTTCCAGGGTATTGACACTGTTTTGGAGTTGTTCAATCCATTCTTCCATCGATATTTTCCTTCTTTACTAAGGGGATATTGTAAATCTTATCTATCGAGGTACATAGAAATTTCACGATGTGTAACATGGGTTCTATGTTCCTCCCATTCCCTGGTCTTTAAGGTCATGAAGTTTTGGTAGGTTTCCTCTCCGAGAATCTGCTTTAGAAACGAGCTCCCTTCAGCCTCTACCAGTGCTTCATACATGCACTTTGGCAGAAAACGTGTATCCCAGACTTGTGGGGTAAAATCCTTACAGCTAATGGTACCTGTGGCGTGTTCTCCGCAGTCAATTTTATTTCTGATTCCTTCCATGCCCATTGCGATCAAAATGGCTACCTGAAGGTATACATTCCCTGCCGGATCCGGACTCCTGAGCTCAAGCCTGGTGCTCTGCGGATTTGGACAGTAAGGGATCCTTACCATAGTACTTCGGTTCTTAAATCCCCAGTTGCAGATAATGGGTGCTTCCCGTTCACTCACATATGCCTTGTATGAGTTGAAAGTGGAGGCCATAATAATTGATGTTTCTCTAGCATATTTCAGGATACCACCAATAAACTGTCTGGCGATCGTTCCTATGTTATGATCAGCGTTTTTGTCATAGAAAACATTGTTGCCGTCAAGATCCTGACCCGAAAGATGCAGGTGAAGAGCATTCCGGTTATATCCGTCAAAGGGTTTGGGCATGAAGGTGGCTCGATATCCGAAATCCGCGGCTGTTTCCTGGGTGACATAATTGAAAAGGACAGTACGGTCGGCACTGTTCAGGGGATCGGTGGGTTCGAGGTTTATTTCATGCTGGGATGGAGTAACTTCATGATGAGCTTTTTCGAATGCAATGCCGCAATCTTTCAGGATTTTAACTATTCTGTTCCTGACAGCTTCTCCTTTATCGTGGGGACTTGATTGAAAGTAGAGGCCCTGATCTGTATGCAGGTTTTTCTGTTTTTTACCATTGTTTATGTTTAACAGAAAAAATTCATGTTCCGGACCCACGAGAAATTTGATACCGAATTCACGTTTAGCTTCAGCCAAAGTTTTTTTCAGCATGGCTCTTGGGTCTGCCTTGGCTGGTTTATCTTTTTCATCATAGACACTGGCAATGATAAATCCGACATTTTCATCTGAAAATCTCAAAACTTTGAAACTATCAGCGTCTGGAAACAAGAGCCGATCACTACTGTCAACAGTTCCGTAGCCGGCAATAGAGCTGCCGTCAAAACCGATGCCGTTTTCGAGGATCGATTCAATGTTATCCGGATTAACGGGTAAATTCATGATTCTCCCGTTGAAGTCGACAAAAAAGATCTTTGTGGTATCGACGGTCTCAAGCTCTTTTTTAATCTTGTTCAAGTCAGCCATTGCTATGGTATCCCCTTTTGGATTTCAAATGATGATTTTCGTTCAAAGTCAAACCATGCAAAAAATTTTTAACGCTGGCATATTATTGATATTCCGGAGTATAAAATTTACTCATAACGTTGAGGTTGAACGAAAAGGGCGTTTCGCAAGTGGCTCGGTTGGTATTATGAAAACTAACAAGCCAACATAGCTGGCAATTTCGTTCTAATAAATTCATTCCTTCCAACTAGTCAAGGACAAATTGACAGAGTTGTAATACCTCGATTTTTTTTCTGAACAAAGACTTCTCACCTTACTTTTTAATGCAGCACTTAACCGTAAAGAAGGCAATCTAAAACATCTCTATGATCACCGGGGATAATCTGGGCAAAAGCCAGCAATTTTTTATCATTCAAAGCACCCTTAAAGAATGAATTCAATCAAACAATTACGGATAATGTTCTATCTCGTATTCCCCTGTCTGGCAGAACATTGCATGAAAAAAATTAAAGAGGAATATTGTTGCCATGATTAGTATTTTATCACATCGTTTATCATTTCATCGACTGGAATCGTCATTACCTCTAGTGTACTTGTAAGTTCTTCCAGACGAGACATTTCTGTTTTTGTAATAGCAGGTGGCATGTCAATTCTAACTTTTCAAGGTAGAGCTACTTAATCCTGACAGACAGGTAGGGAAAATAATGAAGAAAAATAGCATTCTACCCATTCATATCGGTGGCACAATCGCGTCTGCTGAATCCAAAAACGGTTTCAGGCCAAAGCGTTCCTTCGCAGATTTGCTGAGTGAAATTGATCAGGGGCTTGCTGGAGATCGAAATATCACCACCGCACAATCTCCCTTCGGTGAATTCGGTATTGACAGTGCCAGCATGCAGATTCCGCATATTCAGAAGATTGCTGGAACTATTTGGAACAACTACCATAACCATGATGCGTTTCTCGTTACCCACGGCACAGATACTCTTGCTTATACAGCCAGTATGCTCTCCTTTATGCTGCTAGGAATCCAGAAACCGGTCATTGTCACGGGTGCCCAGAAAACTCTTGAGGACGAGAACAGTGATGCGGTCGGAAATCTGGAGACAGCTCTGCTTGCCGCATCGACGTCTAATTGCGGCGTATGGGTTGCCTTCAATGAAAAAATTATCAAAGCAGTAAGAGCGACAAAAATAAATATCGGTGTTGACAGTTTAGATGCCTTTGCCTCAAATATCATGGACGAGATTCCGATCTCTACCTTCCAATTAAACGACTACTCTGTTAACCCGGGACAATCTGAAATATTCAGCACAAAGGCTTCTGAGGCACTGGATATCTACTGTTTAACGCACACAACTAACCCGGTTTTGCTGAGAAACTATCTCGATAACTCAAACCTTAGAGTGCTGATCGTCATCATATACGGTATGAGTGGCCACCGTAAAGAATTGATGGAAGTTCTCTCACGCTGGGCCAGCGACAACGAAGCAATCATCATTGCCAAAACACATTCACCATACGGCAGCACTGATTTATCGAAATATGCATTAGGTGTCAAAGCATTACAAATGGGAATCCTGTCATCACTGGACATGACAATGGAGAGTGTCTATGCCAAAGCCTGCACGCTTCTTGCCCACAGCGACGACCCAATGGAATTTAGCAAACAGTTTTATGCAAATTTTTGTGATGAGCTTGATGAGATAGGCGTGCAGAAATTTATGAAGAAGGCTGCCTTCTGGCTCACTGCAACCTAGATTTTCTCTTTATAAGACGAAATAAATCTTCAAAAAAGGCAGAGAAATCTTGGATACTTGACTTTGTATAATTCGTATGTTCCCTTGAGAGTAAGTTGTTTGAGATAAGATATCTATGTGGAGTTTGGGCACCTAATTCCTTCAGAATAGATATTCACTGTCCCTTTTTATCATTGCTAAGGGATATAACTACACACAGAGGATATTATTATGAAAAGAGTGATGTTGTTGATTCTCATAGGTTTAATGATTTGCATGTCTGGGACGGCTCTTGCTGAAAAATTGTTTGTCGGTACAGACACGGCGTTCGTTCCTTTTGAATACAAAGGAAAAGATGGAAAATACACAGGCTTTGATATCGATCTGTGGGCAGAGATAGCAAAACGCATTGGCGTTGAATATGAATTGAAGCCGATGGATTTTAATGGCCTGATTCCTGGCTTGACGACAGGAAACCTTGATGTTGCCCTGGCGGCGATCTTTATCAAATCTGCCCGAGAGGAGAAAATTGACTTTTCTCATCCTTATTTCAGAGCTGGACTGAAAGTCATGGTTCCTGCAGACAACCAGGACATCAAGGCTCCTGAAGATCTGAAAGGAAAAATTGTTGCTGTCAAGCTCGGAACAGCAACCGTTGAGTATGTTGAAACCCTCGGTGCGAAGAAAATCGTTAAGTTCCCGAATATCGATCAAGCCTATCTGGAAGTTGCAACTGGTGGCGCTGATGCAGCAATGCACGATACCCCGAATGTTCTCTATTACATCAAAACAGCTGGAAACGGTAAGGTTAAGGCTGTTGGGCCTGATGTCAAAGCAGCTCAGTACGGTATTGCCTTCCCACAGGGGAGTGAGTTACGTGACAAGGTAAACATTGCGCTACTGCAGATGATGGAAGACGGCGCCTACGCTGATTTGTATAGAAAATGGTTTAGTGCTGATCCGGAATAATCTGAAAGAACAAACAAGATGACCTGTGTTGAAATCATTTTATCATCGCAGAAAAGGATTTAGATTAGGACCCCTTCAGCACTAATTTACAAAGAAGGGGTCTATTGTTTATCAGCACATGCCCAAAGATCGCAACTTCTGCAGAAGGGTCAATATATGGGTTTTGAGTTTTCAGTTATTACCGAATCTTTGCCTGCACTTCTTGCAGGAGCCAAACTAACCTGGATCATAACTATTCTCGGAATTGTTGGCGGCATGGCCTGCGGTATTTTAGCCGGTTTGGGTCGTATCGCTGGAACAGAAGCTCTTGGAGAAATACCACACGGAATCTTCAAGCCGATTAGTGTATTGATTCGTTATATATCCAGTGGCTATGTTGAGACGATCCGTGGGACACCGATTATAGTTCAAGCAATGTTTCTCTATTTTGCCTTCCCCATGCTGGTCAAAGCTCTTTTTGATATCGAACGTTTTCGTATCGAAGCTTTGACTGCCGCGGTTATTACCATTATCTTCAATGCTGGAGCCTATATTGCAGAAATCGTAAGGGGTTCTGTTATTTCCGTGGATAAGGGTCTTCTAGAAGCCGGAATGTCCCTTGGCATAAGTCGTTTTCAACTTATCGTGCATGTAATCGGTCCAATAGCCTTTCGAAGAATGATCCCTCCGCTCGGCAATCAATTCATCATCAGCCTCAAG
>JABDPQ010000458.1 GCA_013042695.1 Desulfobacterales bacterium
ACGAAAATCTCCTTAATTGGCTTAATACTTTGTGAGTATTATGTTGCCGAAGCAAAGAAGCCCTCCTTGCTGGATGATGCTTTCATTCCTTTCGGGTAACATAATAGGGAAGGGAACATAATGCTGACGATTTCTATGGGAGTACCGGATCTTGAGGCATAGGTTGCTGCATGTCGTCTTAGGTCGTGAGGTTTTAGCTCGATATCCACTAGCTGACCGGCTTTTCTCACCATCGACCATGCGGCCACGTATGAAATTGGGAAAATTCTGTCATCTGTACTGATATTATTGCCTTTGACATACTCGCTTAACCTTACCAGGATTTTTCGTGGAACATAAACCTTCTCATCAGCCCTGCCACTTTTGGGGTTATGGAGGGTCAATGAGCATTCTTGATTATCACCAGGTGTGATGCTTAAAACTTCACCGATACGCATTCCGCCCCTGGCCATAAGTTCAAGCATGAGTCTGTTTCTCATGTTCATGGTCCGAAAGATGATCTCATCGATCGTTTCCTTATCAACAATCTGCCATTGAATTGCTGGGGGGCGCTTGAATATCTTTTTAATGACTGTGGTATTGCAGGGATTGGTTAGGGCTGGCAGACCCGTATTGATGCTGAAGTTGTAGAAAGACGATAAGACAGAATAACGATTTCTTTTTGTCGCTTGCTTGTTGTTTTTGGTCAGAGTCAGAAGAAAATCCAGCACTTCTTCATGCGATATACTGGCTAATTCACGACTACAGAACTTGGCCGCGAACCTTGATAGAACGAACTCACAGGTTTTGATGGTATTTTTTTTTAGAGTTGGCCTGATGGTACTGAAGATGAAAATCGACTGCTTGTGAGACTCTCATGATACACCTCCTGTTGTTGGGGTTGGGGCGAAAATGCCTTGATCAAGTATACCCCATGAGGAGAATCCACATAATTGAATCCGCCCTACATGCACAGGAATAGCCTAAATTTGCGACTTTGCTTAAATGGTTAATATTGCCAATTCTAACCTCTGCCATTGAGATGACGGGTGTTCCCGTAAGCTATCAGGAAGAAGGTGAATTTGCAGATTTGTTTAAATTCTTAACCTTGCCAATGATAGTGTTTTCAATCGTACCGTAGGGCTCCCCCGTAACCTATCAGGAATAAAGTTAGGAGTTAAATATTGAGATTTTCATTTAGATTCATAGGGATAGAATAGAGCTAGATTGCTCTCGGATTCTACTTATTTTACCATTAAAAATTTAAGCTGACGCATGTGGAACTTTTTTGATTTGGCAGAGTAATAATCGTCAAATAGGTCGCCCGCGTTTGAATGATAACACACAAAAAGCCTTGTCCTGATCTCGAGTTCCGCTCCAGTAAATCCAAGTTCCTCAAAGATTTTACCGACGAACTCAAGGCGCAGGGCGAATACCCTCCCAACAACCCTTTTAACTCTCTGATCGTTCTTAGCCCAAGACATGATTGCCAGGTCATACTTGGAGAGTTTATTTTCCTGAACTATCTCAATAATCTTCTCAAAACGATCTTCGGGAGATAGCTGTTGAATGTTCCTGTCACTTGAAATAATACGAGTAAAATCATGTTCCCAGTAATCCAACAGTTCCTCAAGAAAATGCTCCCGATTATGAAAGTGATAATAAAAACCATTTCGAGATATACCGAGCGCCTCTGCAAGGCGTTCAATCTTTATCTCATCGACTCCTGATTCAGCAAGAACTTCCAAAGCTTTGGCAAGCCATTGTTTCTTTCCAAGTCTCTTTTTCTTCACTTTTTTCATATCACGCTGTTTTTTACAGTATTGTACAAATAATTATATTATATATACTATATACAGTAATAAAATTCACCTTTTGACGCCTCTAAATTTGAAACATAAACCCATTCTTCTGGAGGAATCATCATGAGAGCAAAATTGTTGTTCGTCACTACGATTTATCTTGTTGTAATAACTTTTTCATCCACAAGTGCCCTCGCCACTACTGAGCGAAGTTCTGATGACTGGCAATTCGCTCTTGCTCCCCTATTTCTTTGGGGAATGAACATCGATGGTTCTTCTCAACTAGGACCTGTATCTGCGCCGCTGCAACTCGATTTCAAAGATGATGTGTTTGAGAACCTCGGTGCTGTATTTACAGTCCATTTTGAGGCCCATAAAAAGGATCTGGCCTTATTTGCTGAATACCAGTACGTCAAGCTTGAACCGTCGACAACTATACCCAATGGTCCATCGATTGATATTGATTTCACAATCCAGGCGGTAGAGTTTGGTGCAGGTTATAGAGCCACCACCTGGGGAAATACCGATGTAGAACCAATCATCGGTGCACGGTGGGCGTATCAGGATCTGGGAACGCAAGTCCAGGGAGGTCCGTCACTAGTCGACTCAAATGAGAGTTGGTGGGACGTGTTC